>NZ_JANRHB010000019.1:0-81680 GCF_024733855.1 Gordonia sp. GONU | reverse complement strand
GGTCCGGCGATGGTCACCCATCGCCGGACCGCTTCGATGCTGTGACGGACCACTACCGAGAGGAACCCATGCTGGAAACCAGATTCACCACCACATTCGGCATCACTCACCCCATCGTGTGCGGTGGCATGACCGCGGTCGGCAAGGCCGAACTCATCGCGGCGGTCGCCGAGGCCGGGGCGCTGGGCTGTCTGACCGCGCTCACCCAGCCGACCCCGGAGGATCTCGTCAAGGAGATCGCGCGCGTCCGCGATCTCACCGACAAGCCGTTCGGGGTCAACCTCACGATCCTGCCGACGGTGGAACCGGTTCCCTACGACGAGTACCGGGACGCGATCATCGACGGCGGCGTCAAGATCGTGGAGACCGCGGGTGCCAATCCCGCACCGCACCTGCCCGCGTTCAAGGCGGCGGGGGTCAAGGTGATCCACAAGGCCGTCGCGGTCCGTCACGCGCTCAAGGCGGAGAGTCTCGGCGTGGACGCGATCAGCATCGACGGCTTCGAATGTGCGGGTCACCCCGGTGAGGACGACGTGGCGGGGCTGATCCTGATCGCCGCTGCGGCACGGAAACTCAGCATCCCGATCGTCGCCTCGGGCGGCTTCGCCACCGGATCGGGCCTCGCGGCCGCGCTGGCCCTCGGGGCGGACGCGATCAACATGGGCACCCGTTTCGTCGCCACCACCGAGGCGCCGGTGCACCAGAATGTCAAGGATCAGATCGTCGCCAACGACGAGCGTTCGACGATCCTGGTCTTCCGCGAGTTCCGTAACACGGCTCGGGTGGCACGCAACGCGATCTCCGAGGAGATCGCCGAGATCGCCGGACGTGAGGGCGCGACCTTCGCCGACGTCGCACATCTGGCCGCGGGCGAACGCGGGCGACGCGAGGTGCTCGGCGAGGGGAACATGGACGGCGGCATGTGGTGGGCCGGTCAGTCCCAGGGTCTGATCGACGAGGTCCTCAGCTGCCGCGAGGTGATCGATTCGATCATGGCCGATGCCGAGGAGATCATCGGCAAGCGACTCCCCTCGATGCTCGGCAACTGACGCCGCCGGGACGCGACAACGACGCAGCCCCCGAGGCATCGACAGGAGCCTGACTGCGGTTCCGTTCCCGCCCGGTGACACTGGGCGGGAACGGAACCGGTTGGGCGGCCAGTGTTTTCACTGTGGAGTTGTCAAGGTACGGATGCGGTCCCGGCTGGTGGCCGGGTGCCTCTGCTGGTTGAGTAGGTGAGGAGCTTGCGACGATCCGTATCGAAACCTGCTGCGCGAGAGTCTCTGTCAGGCGGCGATGTCGTCGAGTCGCATGGTGCGTCGGTTGTAGGCGGGTAGGGCGCGGCGTTGTGGGTCGATGTCGGCGGGTGGGATGAGCCAGGGGTGGCGGTCGTAGCCGAGGATGATGTCCCAGCCGTTGTGGTGGACCTGGGTGTGGCAGCGTTGGCAGAGTAGGCAGCCGTTGTCGAGGTCGGTGTCGCCGTTGTCGGTCCAGTGTTGGATGTGGTGGACCTGTGTGTGTGAGGGTGGCGCACCGCATTTGATGCAGGTCTGGTCGCGGATGATGATTGCTTTGCGTAGGTGGGCGGGGAAGAGTCGGCGTTCGCGGCCCATGGCCAGGGGCACGGTTTCGTCGTCGATGATGATCTCGGTCAAGGAACCGTCACACGACAGTTGTCGGGCGATGGCGTGGGTGACAGAGCCCGTCCAGGGGAGGAATGCTGGGTTGCCGCCGTCGGCGGGGATGGTCAGTGCCACTTGGGTTCTGGGAGTGCCTATGGTGTCCATCGCGGCGCCCATGGCTGCCTGATCCAGGAGCACTTCGAGTGCGTCTGCTCGTCGTTGGGTGGCCGAGCGTCGATCGGGGGAGCCGTCGGGTTCGGGGCGCGGTGTGCTGCGTTCGTCGATCATCGCGATGAATTTCTCGCCCACGACTTGGGTGACGTTGGCGTGGATCTCGACGCGACTGTCGTCGGTCGTGTGGTGGGAGAGCGTGTCCAGGGTGCGGTCGTCGCTGGCGGGGATGCCGTTGTCGGAGGTGTCGGCGATGGTGTTGCCGATGGTCTGGGCGTGTCTCTGGAGGTCGGTCGGGGTGGCACCAGACAGTGCTTGGGTGAGGAGTTCGGTTTCGTAGATGGCGTGGTCGTCGGCGGAGAGCTCTGTGGGGGAGCGTTTCTCGATGGTCGACATGCCGCGCACGATGGCGTCGACGACCTCGGCGGAGAGGCGTCCGTCGGCGGCGTAGGCCTCGACCTTGCTCAATGTGCCCATCGCGTCGGCGATGCGGGTGGTGCGTGTGGAGACTGCGGGTGCGAATCCCATCTCGATCAACAGTTTCTTGGTGGTCGACCCTGCCTTCTGTGCAACGTGTAGGTCATCGAGTTTTTCTGCATGCGTTGCGATCTGGTGGTCGGCGACGTTGCGTATCAACCGCCAGAACTCTAACTGTTCGAAAGTTGTTCGGCCGGTGGGGTCGTCGGTGGGTGGGGTGATCTCGATGAGCTGATCGAGGATTGCGTCGAGTGGAGTCGTGTCGGTGTTGATCATGACGGCAGCCATCCCTCTTCTGAGGTGTACAAGCGGTGAGTGGGACCGTCGTTGACTGCTGCTCTGTCATGAATGTTCTGTGTCTTCAGTTTTACATCGGGGGCCTGACAAGAACTGTGGACGGGTTGCACCGACGGTTTTGCTCGATGAGGTGGTCGAGAAGTGTGGTGCGGTCCGCCATGACTCCAAGGTACACGAACGCATGTTCGAATGCGAGGTTTCTCCACAGTTCGCTGCTGGGTCAAACCGGCTGTATGACAACATCGTTCACTGATGTGAACGAACTGGGCAAACTGTGAACACCTGCACCTGCGGGCGCAGCGGATGGGCGAGTTGGAAATGATGTCGCGTGCGACATCGATGTGGGTTCGCGGCCGTCAGTTGACGCCGGTTACCCCTGGTTGATGTCGCACGCGACCTCAATCGGGTTGCCGTGCACTGGGGCTGCGGGTGTGGATCCTGCAGAGTTGGTCGGGTGGGGTGAATTCGCGTCCATCTCAGTGGTTTCCGAGGGCAATGTGCCCTCCGGTGGTGCTCACGGGGACGAGTTTGTCCGGAGCTTGCGGCGGAGGACGCGTCTCGAAGGGTTGGCGACGTCGGCTCACCAGGCCTTCGAGGCTCGTCGCTATCGCTCCTCGCACCTCAGGCAGCAGAGGAATGGCTATCGCTCCTCGCGCCTCAGGCGGCGAGGGGGTGGCTCGTCGCTCCTCGCACCTCAGGCGGCGAGGGGGCGGCTCGTCGACTTTGATGCGCTCCTTCGTCGCTTACTCAGCCCGGCGGCTATCGCTCCTCACGCCTGAGGCAGCATTGCTGACACTAGGGAGTCGCCCGCGACGGGGGACCGAGGTGGGGGAGTTCGCCGGGTGCGAGCCGGCGGAACACCCGGTGGCGCTCACCGGCGTAGATGTGCTCGCCCTCGATCAGGCCCGCGTCGTCGATCGGCCACAACACGGTGGTGCGGTGACCGACGAGATAGAACTCCTCGGGTGAGACCGGTTCTCCTGCTTCGGTTTCGGTGACCCCGAGTTCGCTGCCGAGGATCGCATAGTGGAAGTCGCCCTCGGTGACGACGCATTTCTCGTCGACGACCACCCGGTGGATGACATAGTCCAGGCGATTGCGGTCGGCGGCCTGCAGCCTGCGGTACCAGTCGACGACCTCGTCATATCCGGACGGCCCGACGCTGTCGGACGCGCCCCAGACGACGTACTCGGGTTCGGGGACGAGGGTGGCCATCAACGCGGGCATGTTGCCGGCGACCTCCTCGACCACGTGCCGCGCCACCACCTCGAGGTTTCGCCGGCGGATCGGATCGGATTCGGCGGCGATCCGGTCCAGCAGCGGTTGCCAACCCGGGGTGCTCATCATTGCCTCACGGAAGCGGTTCCGCCGGTGAGGACCTCTTTGTCGTCGCGTCCGCGCACGCGGAAACCGACGGAGTCGTCCTCGTGCCGCCACACGTCGACGTCGAGGGTGTCGCCCGGCCAGACCGGACCGGCGAATCGCGCGGACATCGACGACAGTGCGGCGTCCTTGCCGACGACCTCGAGGACGGCGCGCCCGGCGAATCCGAAGGTGCACAGTCCATGGAGGATCGGCTGGGACATCCCGGCGCGGGCGGCGAAGGCGGGGTCGGAGTGCAGGGGGTTGTAGTCCCCGGAGAGCCGGTAGATGAGGGCCTGATCCGGGCGGGTCTGGTAGCTGATCGTCTTGACCGGGCCGGCGACCTGCTTCTGGGCGGTGTCATCCGCGCCGGCGGGTCCGCGTTCGCCGCCCCAGCCGCCGACGCCGCGGATGAACAGGCCGGCGGAGCTGCGCCACAACGGAGTTCCGTCGGGGGAGGTGCCGGTGGTCTGGGCGACGATCAGCGCGGCCTTGCCCTTGTCCCACATCTCGGTGATCTCGGTGACCGCCTCGGCCTCGCCGTCGACGGGGATGTCGCCGAGGATCTCCACCCGCTGTTCGGCGTGCAGCAGTTTGGCCCAGTCGAACCGGCCGGCCGCCTTGAGGACACTGAAGTCGACGCCCAGGGTGACCGGCATGGTCGGCACCATCCGCTGCTCGACGCCCTTGGTGTTGTTGGTGGTGAACGCCAGGTCGTCGGTGCCGGCGCCGACGCCGAGTGCGTAGAGCATGCAGTCGCGCGAGGTCCACGACACCTTCTTGGGTGTCGACCGGGCGCCGATGGCACCGGGATCGAAGGGGGTGAGCTCTCGACTCGAGGATTCGGACACGGTAATCGCCTCTCGCATATGAAGTCCCGCGAAGAAAGTCGCGTTATAAATATTCTAATAGTATAGCATCGGGGTGTTGGCACAGTCGTCACAATGACCAGGGAGTGCGATGACGATCGATCCGCAAGTACTGGCTGCACAGATTCCAGCAGCACCGGTTCCCTCCGAGCCGATAGCCCGGCGACACGTGGGCAAGGTCGTCCTCATCACCGGGGCGGCGCGCGGCATCGGGCGTGCGCAGGCCGTGCGCTTCGCCGCCGAGGGGGCCGACATCATCGGCCTCGACCTCTGCCGTGACCTCCCGACCACCGGATATCCGGGGTCGACGCCCGAAGACCTCGCCGAGACTGCTCGTCTGGTGGAGGCGCAGGGACGACGCGTGGTCACCGCCGAGGTCGACGCCACCGACTACGACGCGCTGGCCGACGCGGTCCAGCGCGCGGTCGGCGAACTCGGCCGGCTGGACGTGGTGAGCGCCAACGCCGGGATGACGACCGCGGCGCCCGCCTGGGAGATCTCGGTGGAGAACTGGCGTGCCACCATCGACAACAACCTCAACGCGGCCTTCTTCACCGCGAAGGCGACCATCCCGACGATGCTCGAGCAGGGGACCGGCGGTGCGATCGTCTTCACCAGTTCGGTGGCAGGGCTGACCGCCCTGCCCATGATCGCCGACTACGTGGCCGCAAAGCACGGCGTCACCGGCCTGGCCAAGTCGCTCGCCAATGAGCTGGGCGCACATCGTATCCGGGTGAACTCGGTGCATCCGTACGGAGTGAACACCGACCTCAACCCGCCGGACCTGGGTGTGGCGATGGCCACCCGGCCCGACCTCGCCCCGCTGCTCTATCCGACGCTGCCGGACGGTCGAAGCGAGCCCGAGGACATCGCGGCGGCCGTCGCGTGGATCTGCTCCGACGAGGCGCGTCACATCACCGGGATTCAGCTGCCGGTGGATCTGGGGCGGACCAACCGCTAGTACGGAACCCGAAATGGCCTCGCCGGCGCCTCAGCGCAGGCGAGGCCGTTTCGTCAGGCGATGTCGTCGTCGAAATCGTCGAAGGACAGTCGGTAGCTCATGTCGCTCTCGTCGCGCGCGCCGGGGATGTCGTAGGCGGCGCGACCGCCGGTCAGCAGCTGCGACGAGGGGCGGCACTGGTTCCACTCGACGGTGATCTGGCGACGCCAAATGCGCCAGATGCCATCGCGTTTGGTGAGCTTGTCGAGGTAGCGGCCACCGGTCACGTACTCGTGTTCGCCATTGAGAGTGCCTTCGGCGCGGGCCTTCTCGGCGTACTCCTCGTCGAAGAACTTGCTGACCGAGTCCCAGCCGCCGGGGATTCGGTGGTATCCGAACAGCAAGGATTCGGAATATGCGCGGTCTCCGTCGATGGTGACGAGCTCATTGGTCACATGGTGTACCGAGTAGGTGGTCTGGGCCTTGATGCGAGGCACCATGAAGTCGGCGAACTCGTGGGCGTTGCCGTCGAAGGTTCCATGCGCGTCGGTGGCGTCCTGGTGGTACACCGTCTTGAGCAACTCGGCGTCGCACCGGTCGATGGCACGCGCATAGCGGTGCAGGACCTCGATGATCTGCTGGCGGTCGTACACCAGCTGGAGGGTGGCCTCGGGCGACGACGGCTGGGCCTGGGGTTCGAACAGCATGTGATGCCTTTCCTCGTGCGGTGCGGCGGTTTCGGCCGACGCGGATATTGTCGCGTGATAAATACTCTAGTACTCTACTTTTATCTCAAGGGCCCAATGGCCGAGAACCGATAGTGAGGCTTCGATGACCCAGACCATCCCGGCAGTCGACTACCTCGTGGTGGGCGACGACCCCCACCTCGTGTCGAAGGAGTGCGCGGATTGTGGCGCACTGTACTTCGACCGGCGGAACGCCTGCGCGAAGTGCTTCGGCACGAACTTCGGCACCCGCCGGCTCTCCAACGAAGGCATCGTCCGCGCCTACACCGTGGTCCAGCGTGGCTCGAAGTCCGGCCCGTACACGTCGGTGGTGGTCGAGCTCCAGGGCGGCGGCATCGTCAAGGCCAATCTGATCGGTGTCACCGACCCGGCACGGATCGAACCCGAGATGAAGGTGCGGTTGGTGACCTTCGAGGCGGGCGTCGACGACGACGGAACCCAGGCCGTGGCCTTCGGATACGAACCGATCGGAGCATGAACATGACCGACGACATCTGGATCATCGGCACCTCGATGACGAAGTTCGGCCGCTTCGCCGAGCTCGACCTGCTCGATCTCGCCTCCAAGGCAACGCTCGAGGCGATCGCCGACTCGGGTCAGTCGCTGGCCGACATGGGCCTGCTCGCCCTCGGCAACGTGTACGAGGCCAACTCGCACAACGGGCAGCGTCTGCAGAAGCAGATCGGCCAGACCGGCATCCCCGTCTACAACGTCGTGAACGCCTGTGCCACCGGGGCGACCGCGGTCCGTGTCGCGATGATGGCGATCAAGGCCGGCGAGTGCGACATGGCCCTCGCCGTCGGCGTCGAGAAGATGGGCAAGATGGGGATGCTCGGCAACGCTGCGCGCAAGGCCGGGGAGAAGAAGGTGTTCACCCCCAAGGGCCGCTATGGCTCGGTGGTCAAGACCGAGGGGCTCCTCGGCACCGGCCTCATGCCGGGTGTGTTCGCCCAGGCCGGCACGGAATACGCTCTCGCACATGGGGTGACCGCCGAGCAGTTCGCCAAGGTCGCGGTCAAGAACCATCTCCATTCCACGCTGAACCCGCTGGCCCAGTACCGTAAGGAGTTCTCCCTCGAGGAGGTCCTCGGTGCCGAGGTGATCAGCTACCCCAACACCCTGCCCATGTGCTGCCCGACCGGTGACGGTGCGGCGGCGGTGGTCCTGGTGTCGGGTGCCAAGCTCAAGACCCTCGACCCCGACGTGCGCAAGCGTGCGGTCAAGGTCTCCGCGTCGGTGATGACCTCCGACCCGTGGGTCGAGGGCGGCCAGGTGCAGCCCGACGTCAACACGCTCACCCGGCTCGCGGTCGACCAGGCCTACGAGGCCGCCGGTCTCGGGCCGGACGACCTCGACCTCGTCGAACTCCACGACTGCTTCGCCACCGCCGAACTCATCCACTACGACAACCTGCGGCTCTGTGAGCCGGGCGGTGCCGGCGACTTCATCGACTCGGGTGCTCCGATGCGCGACGGCAAGACGCCGGTGAACGTCTCCGGCGGACTCCTGTCGAAGGGGCATCCGATCGGTGCGACCGGCATCGCGAACCTCTACGAGGTCGCCACCCACCTCCGCGGGGAGGCCGGTGACCGCCAGATCGAGGGCGCCAAGGTCGGTCTGACCCACGTGATCGGCCTGGCATCGGCCTGCGCCGTTCACATCCTCGAGAAGCCCGCCGTCTGACCGGTCGAACCGACTGAACCGCCGACCCGCCTGAACAGGTCGACAACCCAAGAGGGAGTAGTGATGTCAGGACCGCTCGACGGCGTGCGCGTACTGGAGATCGCCAGCGCCGCACCCGCGCCGTTCGCCTGCATGATGATGTCGGACCTCGGTGCCGACGTCGTCACCGTGGACCGGCCCGCCAAGCCCGGACGCACCCCCCGCCGTCCGCGGGATCCGCTGGTACGCGGCCGGCGCTCGGTGGCCGCCGACCTCAAGACGCCGGAAGGAGTCGCCCTGGTGCGGCGGCTCGCCGCCTCCGCCGACGTGCTCGTCGAGGGCTTCCGTCCCGGCGTCATGGAGCGGCTGGGTCTGGGTCCCGCCGACCTCGAGGCGGTCAACCCCGGCCTCGTGTACGCGCGGATGACCGGTTACGGACAGGACGGGCCGTTCGCGTCCCTGGCGGGCCACGACATCAACTACATCGCGGTCGCCGGCGCGCTCGACCCCATCGGTCGCGCCGGTGAACGTCCGCTCGCGCCGCTCAACCTGGTCGGTGACTTCGGCGGCGGCGGAATGCTTCTCGCCGTGGGAATCCTGGCGGCACTGCACGAGCGGTCGACCTCCGGCAAGGGCCAGGTCGTCGACGCCGCCATGGTCGACGGCGCGGCGCTGCTCACCGCCTTCGTCCACGGCGTGAACGCGGACGGGCACTGGTCGCACGAGCGGGGCACCAACCTGCTCGACGGCGGTGCCCCGTTCTACGACACCTACGAGACCTCCGACGGCGGTCACATGGCCGTCGGCGCGCTGGAGCGTCGTTTCTACGCCCAGCTGCTGATCGGGCTCGGCCTCGACGGCGAGGATCTGCCCGGACAGCTCGATCGCGACGGCTGGCCGACGCTCCGGGCCCGATTCGCCGAGGTCTTCGCCTCCCGGAGCCGCGCCGAATGGACCGAGGTGTTCGCCGGACTGGACGCCTGTGTCTCGCCGGTGCTGTCGCCGTGGGAGGTCGCCGAGGCCGAACATGTAACGGCACGTAAAGGATTCGTCCAGATCGACGGTATCGACCAGCCGGCGCCCGCACCGCGTTTCAGTCGGACCCCGGCGTCGGTCCCCACCGGCCCCCGGGTGCCGGGTGAGGACACCGAGGCGGTCCTGGCCGATTGGGTGCCCGCTTCTCGGATGTCCGGGTCCGCGGCGGGTGGAATCATGAGCGACGGAGAGGTGGCCGCCAGATGACCGGTGCGGCAGTGACAGATACAGACGTGACCGGTGCCGCGGTGGATCTGGAGGTCCCCGAGACCGTGGAGCAGGCGCGGGTCGGCTTCCGCGCCTGGATGACCGAGCACGGCGCCGAACTCGAGCAGTTCCGCCGGACCGGTGGCGAGGTCGCGGAGATCTTCGAGCGGCTGCGTCTCCTGCAGCGAATGCTGTTCGACGCCGGATGGATTCGCCTGGGGTGGCCGACCGAGATGGGCGGCCTGGGTGGTGCGCCGATCCTGCGTAGCATCATCAGCGAGGAACTCGCCGCCGCGGGATATCCGCCGCCGTTCTCCTTCGCGACCCAGGAGGTGCTCGGCCCGGCGGTCGCCGAGTTCGCCCGGCCCGAGCTGGCCGCCCATGTGCTGCCCCGGTTGCTCAGCGGCCAGGAGACGTGGTGCCAGGGATTCTCCGAGCCCGGAGCGGGTAGCGACCTGGCCTCCCTGCGCTTGAAAGCCGTTGCTGTCGAAGGTGGTTGGCGAGTCTCGGGCGAGAAGATCTGGACGAGTTGGGCCCAGCTGGCCGACCGGTGCGTCCTCCTGGCCCGGACCGGTGCCGTCGACTCGGGTCATCGCGGCATCTCGGCCTTCCTGCTCGACATGGACACCCCCGGCATCACCGTGAGCCTGCTGCGCAGCATGAACGGCGACGACGAGTTCTGCTCGCTGTTCTTCGACAACGTCTTCATCCCCGAGGACCGTCTGCTGGGCGAACCCGACGGCGGCTGGGCGGTCACGATGCACGTCCTCGCGGGCGAACGCGGCGCGGCGGCCTGGCAGCGTCAGATCTGGCTGCGCTCCCGGCTCGACGATCTCGCCGCTACCGGCGGCGTCGACGACGAGGTGCTCGGCGAGAGCTACGAACTGCTGATGGCACTGCGGGTCCTGTCCCGGCGCACGGTACGGGCGCTCTCGGCGGGTGATCCCGTCGGCTCGACCACCTCGCTGGACAAGCTGGCGATGTCCACCGCAGAGAAGTTCTTGTTCGACGCCGCGCTGTCGGGTGCCGCCGACGAGGTCGTCCTGGGATCGACGGAGACCGGATCGGACGGCGCCTGGCGCAACGACTACCTGTACAGCCGCGCATCGTCGATCTACGGCGGCGCGGCCGAGATCCAACGAAACATCATCGCCGAACGCCTGCTCGGCCTACCACGCTGAGAGCGAGGGATTGCGAATGGATGCCGATGACATCACCCAGGTGACCGAGAGCCTGCGGCGGGCACTGGAGACAGATCCGGAGAACGCCCGCGGCGCCGTCGAGGAATTCGGGTGGACCGAGCTCCTCGACGACGAACCCGCGGTCGCGGTGGGCACGCTGTTCCCCCTCTGGGGCGAACTGCTCGCACACGGTTCGATGCTCGACGCGGTGATGATCCATGCCGCCGGTGCGACCGGGGTCGACCCGGGCACCCGGGTGGTGCTTCCGGCGCTTCGCGGCCGTGCCGTCCCCGGACGCCGGCACGGCGACTCGGTCGTCGTCGACGGCGTCGTCACCCCGGGGACGGGGCCGGTGCTGGTCGCCGCCACTGCCGAGACCGGTGAGGGAACCGGACTGGTGCTCGTCGCGGCCCCGGCCGTCGACGCGGGCGATCCACTGGACCCGACGTGGGCTCCGGCGCGAATCCGCGGTGAGTTCACCGTCGCCGGCGAAGTGACCGCCGGCGCCGAGAACCCTTGGGAAGCAATGCTCGCGGCCGGCCGACTGGCCCTGGCCCACGAACTCACCGGCGTCACCGGTGCGATGGCGGCGATGACCGTCGAGCACGTGCTCTCCCGGGAGCAGTTCGGCCAGGCGCTCGGCTCGTTCCAGGCGGTCAAACATCAACTGGCCGACGTCCATCTGTGGCATCAGGTCGCGCGACTGTCGGCCGCGGCCGCCTGGGAGGACGGCAGCCCGCAGAGCGCGGCTCTGGCGAAGGCCTCGGCGAACCGCGCCGCCGCCACCGCGCGGCGGGTCTGCCAGCAGCTGCTCGGCGGTATGGGCTTCACCTGGGAGCACGACTTCCACCGCCATCTGCGACGCGCGCTCACGCTCGAACCGCTCCTGGGCGGCACCGCCGCACTGCACGGCGAACTCGGGGCGGCGCTACGCGACGACCGGCTCGGACACGACCTCATCTCGCTCTGACGACCCCGCCACGGCATACCGATCACATGCGGGAGCCGGGCACACCGACCAAACACATTCTCGAGGAGACAACATGCGCGAAGCCTGGATCATCGACGGAGTCCGCACGCCGCGCGGCAAGGGCAAGCCCTCCGGGGCATTGCATGACGTGCACCCCCAGGAGCTCCTCGGCGGGCTCCTGACCGCACTGGCCGAGCGCGGCCTGGACCCCGCCGACGTCGACGACGTGGTGATGGGCAACGGTGAGCACGCCGGTGATCACGCCAACGACATCGCACGTTCGGCGGCGCTCACCGCGGGCTGGCCGGTCACCGTGCCCGGCCTGACGATCAACCGCTTCTGCGGCGGCGCCCAGCAGGCGGTGATGACCGCGGCCACCGGGGTGATCTCCGGCTGGCAGGACGTGGTGGTCGCCGGTGGTGTGGAGTCGATGTCGCGCCACACCTACGGACAGCCCCTCGACGCCAACAACCCTCGCCTGCGCGAGCGCTATCCGCTGGTGCCGCAGGGGATCTCGGCCGACCTCATCGCCACCCTGGAAGGCTTCGACCGGGAGACCCTGGACGCCTTCGCGGTGCGCAGCCAGGAACTCGCCGCGCAGGCGATCAAGGAGAACCGCTTCGCCCGAAGCCTCGTCCCGGTCCGCGACGCCGACGGCAACCTGCTGCTCGACCGCGACGAGCACGCCCGCCCCGGAACCACCGTGGAATCACTGGCTGCCCTGCCGGCATCCTTCGCGCGGTCGGGGAGCAAGCCGCGCGACGACCGTGGCCGCTCCTTCGACGACATGTGCCGCGAGACCTACCCGCAGGCGGGCGAGATCGCGCACGTCCACCATGCCGGCAACTCGTCCGGTGTGGTCGACGGCGCCTCGGCGATCGTCGTCGCCTCCGACGAGTACGCCAAGGCCCACGGCCTCGCCCCGCGGGCGCGCCTGGTCAGTGCGGCTGTCCGGGGCGCCGAGCCGGTCATCATGCTGACCGCACCCGGCCCGGCCGCGCAGCTGTGCCTGAGCAAGGCCGGGATGAGCGTGGACGACATCGATCTCTGGGAGATCAACGAGGCCTTCGCGGCGGTACCGCTGAAGGTGATCAGGGATTTGGCGATCGACCCCGACCGGGTCAACGTCAACGGAGGAGCCATCGCATTGGGGCACCCGATCGGTGCCACCGGTGCGATGCTCTTCCAAACCGTCATCGACGAGCTCGAGCGCCGGGACCTGTCCACCGGCCTGGTGACCATGTGCACCGGTGGCGGGATGGCGACCGCGACGATCGTCGAACGGATCTGACCGACCCGCGCTGACCGGCCCACCGACAGACCCACCTGCAAGGAGAGACATGACCGACGCGGTAGAAACTCACCACGCGGTTGAAGTGCACCGGAACGGCCACGTCGCCGAGCTGCGGCTCAACCGGCCCGACACCCTCAACGCCTTCGACGACACGCTGGTCAACGAGTTGCCGGAGGTGCTGATCGGGCTGGCCCGCGACACCGGGGTCCGCGCCGTGGTGTGGACCTCGACGGGCAAGCACTTCTCCGCAGGCGGCGACATGGAGACGATCCTGGCCGGTCACGCCGACCTCAACGTGCTGCTTCGCGGCGTCGACGACGGCCGCCGGCTGTTCCGGGCGTTCGCCGACTTCCCGAAACCCTTGGTCACCGCAGTGCAGGGGAGCAGCTTCGGGGTGGCGACCAGCCTGATCTTCACCTCCGACGCGGTAGTCGTCTCACCGGCCACCAAGCTGGCCGATCCGCACGTCCACATGGGACTGGTGGCGGGCGACGGCGGTTGTGTCACCTGGCCGCTCAGCGCGGGCCTGGCCCGCGCCAAGCGCAAGCTGCTCTGGGGTGAGGCCCTCACCGGCACCGAAGCGGTCGAACTCGGACTGGCGACCGATCTCGTGGACTCGCCGGAAGAGCTGCGGGACAAGGCTTTCGAGCTGGCCACGAAGGTGGCCGGGATCCCGCCGATCGCCACCCAGCTGACCAAGCGGGCCCTCAACCGCGTGCTGGCGGCCAACACCGACCAGGTCCTCGACACCGGTTTCTACCTCGAGGCCCTGTCCAATCGCAGCGCCGACGCGGTGGAGGCGGTCAACGCATTCAAGGAGAAGAGAGAAGGACGATGGACCGGAGCGTGAGCATGACCCGCGAGATCATCTGGGGCGAGGACGTCGTGGACGGGCACTACGCCGGCCATCCCGGCCGCGTGTACGCCCAGACCCCGTCGTCGCTGGTGGCCGTCCTCGAGTCGACGGGCCGCTGGGAGGGTCGCGACTACCTGGTCCAAGGTGACCGGCGGATCTCGCATCCGCAGTTCCGGGACGCCGTCCCGGCGGCCGCCGCCCTGCTGGCCGAGGCCGGTGTGACCCGGGGCGACCGGGTGATGCTGCACTGCTACAACCGGCCCGAGTTCGCGCTCGCCACGTGGGCGGCCTGGTGGCTGGGCGCGGTCCCGGTCTACGCCAACCGGTGGTGGAGTGCCGGCGAGATCGCGCACGCGATCGAGGTCACCGCGCCCGCACTGGTCCTCACCGACTCGCCCGCGGCCATCCCGGCGGGAACCGCCGTACGCGAGATCGCCGAGCTGGAATCGTGCTGGGAGAGCACACGGACCGTCGAGCCGGTGTCCGATGTCGACCTCGACAGCACCGCGCTGATCCTGTTCACCTCGGGCAGCTCGGGCGCGCCGAAGGCCGTGCAGCTCTCGGTCCGTTCGGTGATCGCCAACCAGCACAACCTGCTGGCCCGCTCGCGGCGGCTCCCGCAGCACCTCGATCCCGACACGCCGCAGACCGTGACGCTGGTGTGCACGCCGCTGTTCCACATCGGCGGTGTGTCCAACATCCTCACCAACCTGATCATCGGTGGCCGGCTGGTCCTCACCCGGGGCAAGTTCGACGCCGGTGAGATCCTCGACCTGATCGAGACCGAGCGGGTGCAGAGCTGGGGCGGGGTACCGACGATGGCGGTGCGTCTGCTCGAGCATCCGGAGTTCGCCGACCACGACCTGTCGAGCCTCCGGTCGTTCCCGCTGGGTGGCGCGCCGCTGCCCGCGGCCCTGCTCGAGCGCATGGTCACCAAGCTCCCGCAGCTGAAGAAGCGCGGACTGGCCAACACCTGGGGCATGACCGAGACCGGCGGCTTCATGACCGTCGCGGGCAACGCCGACCTCGAGCAGCGCCCGGGAACGGTCGGCCGGCCCTATCCGGTGGTGGAGATGCGGATCGACAACCCCGACGAGGCAGGCAGCGGGGAAGTGCTGGTCCGCGCTCCCACGATCATGCTCGGCTACCTGGGCATCGACGACGGGACCGTGGACGCCGACGGGTGGCTGCACACCGGTGACCTCGGTCATCTCGACGACGACGGCTACCTCTACCTGGACGGGCGCAGCAAGGACATCGTCATCCGCGGCGGGGAGAACATCGCGTGCGTGCACGTCGAGCAGGCGTTGCTGTCGCATCCGGCGGTCGTGGAGGCCGCGGTCTTCGGCGTTCCCCACGACGATCTCGGCGAAGAACTCGCCGCGGCGGTCACCCACCGCGCAGGCCAGCCGGTGACCTCCGAGGAACTGGTGGCGCACTGCCGTAAGACGCTGGCGTACTTCGAGGTTCCCTCGCTGTGGCAGATCGGCGATTCTCCGCTGCCGACGCTGGCCGGGGAGAAACTGAACAAGAAGGCGATCAAGTCGGCGTTCATCGAGGCTGCCGCATCCACGCAACCGACGAAGGAGGCCTGAGTCATGTTCCTCAGCCCCGCAGACGAATACTTCACGCACCAGACCGCACTCACCCACGCGATGGTCGCCACGAGCGATCCGTCGTGGCGTGAGCGGTACTGGGTGAGCTTCCAGGACACCGAGACCGGTGACACGGTTCTCACGCTCGGACTGGGACGCTATCCGAACCAGGACGTGATGGAGGCGTTCGCATGCTTCTCCTCCGGCGGCGAGCAGACCAACGTCCGCCTGTCGCGGTCGCTGCTCCCGCAGAGCCATGAGATGACCGTCGGCGACTTCGCCTGCGAGATCGTCGAACCCATGCGGACACTGCGATTCACGCTGGGTGACAACGATTCCGGACTCTCCTTCGACATCACCTTCGCCGCGACGTTCGAACCCATCCTGGAGGGGCGCTTCTTCCAGATCAGCCGCGCACGAGCCACGTACGACGCCATCCGCTACGTCCAGCACGGGCGGGCGAGCGGCTGGATCCGCACTCCCTCCGGCGAGTCCATCGAGGTGACGCCGGAACGCTGGTGGTGCGAACGCGACCACTCGTGGGGGACCCGCCCGCTGCCGCGTGCCGAGGGCCAGCCGCCGGGTGAACGGCCCGAGTGGAAGATGCTGCTGTTCGCGCCGCTGCAGCTTCCCGACTTCGCGGTCCATCTCTATCTGCAGGAGTCCGAGCCGGGCCGGCCGGTCTACCTCTCCGCGGGTATCGCCGCCGGACTCGACAGCGACGGCGAGGTGCCGGTCATCGTCGGCGTCGACCACGATCTGGAGTGGGAGAAGGATGCGGCCGCACCGACACTGGTCGGTGGCCAGGTGCGCCTGACGCTGCACGGCGGCGAGACGATCGACCTACAACTGACGGCGCGCCCCGCCCGTGCTCACCTCCGCGGCGGCGGTTACGAGGGCTGGAACGGCTGGAAACAGGGCAACTGGCGCGGCGAGCTGACCGCCGAGCACGACACCTGGGATCTGCGTGACCGGTCGAACTTCTACCGGTACGCCAAGGCCGGTTCGGATCACCTCGTCGAGGTGCGGCACAACGACTCCGTCGGCTACGGCATCGTCGAGTACATGGTGTTGCCCGGCTACGGCCGCTACGGGGAGGCACTCCCACCCAACCGCCCGGAGGCACTCCCACCCAGCCGCCCGGAGGCACTCCCGCCCGCCCGTCCCAAGGCCTGAGCCGATGGTCTCCGACATGCGCGCGGCGTTGCTCGACATGCTGGCCGACCAGGGCATCGCCGACCTCACCACCCCGGTCCGGCTCGGTGGCGGCAGCTCCCAGGAGAACTGGGCGTTCGACGCCGAGTTCGACACCCCGGACGGCCGGGTCACCAGGGCGCTGTTGTTGCGCCGTGAACCCGAACGCGGTGTCGTCGACACCCCGCGAGACGTCGAGTACGCCTTGCTGCGCGCCCTCGGACGTACCGGCCTGCCGGTCGCCGCGGTCCACGCCCTCGACGACGGCACACGACTCGCACGTCCGGCGATGGTGGTCGACCGGCTCAGCGGCCGCGCCGACCGGGCCGTGTTGCGCAGCAAGGATCCGCTCGAGATCGGCGTCCCCGCACAGGTCGACCTCGCGGTGGCCATCGCCGATCTGCTGGCCGAGGTCCACCGCGTCGATATCGAATCGACCGGCCTGACCGAGGTGCTGGAAGTCCCCGGAGATCCCGCGGTGGTCGAGATCGACAGGTGGGCAGCCGAACTGGACCGGGTGGAACTCGAACCGCACCCGGGTCTGCGCGAGGTGCTGGCCTGGCTGCGCCGTCACCGGCCCGCACCGGCGCCGGTCGCCCTGGTCCACGGTGACTTCCGGCCCGCGAACGTCCTCGTCGACGACGGCGCGCTGACGGCGTTGCTGGACTGGGAGCTGGCGCATCTGGGCGACGCCCACGACGACCTGGGGTGGTACACCTGCTCGGTCTACCGGCGTGAGCACTTCATCGACGGCCGGTGGGGTGTGGAGGACTTCCTGCAGCGGTGGTCGGCGGCGACGGGGGTCGAGGTCGACCGGCCGCGACTGCACTTCTGGCAGGTGATGAGTGTGTTCCGGCTGGCCGTCATCGCCCTCGCGGGTGTCCGCGGCTTCTGTGACGGAGAGACCGACCGCCCGGCGGGCCCGACCACCTATGTGGAACGGCTGGCACTGGCGGAGACCGGCATGCTGGCCGGAGAACAGGAAGTGACGTTGTGAGACCGCAACCGTCGGAGGTCATCTCGGGTATCCGTGCGATCCTCGGCGACACCATCGCGCCCGAGCTGACCAGCGAGCACGCACGATCGCGCCTGGTCGAGATCCGCGCCGTCCTGGCTCAGTTCGACTGGGACAACGTCGGTTTCGAACTCGTGGCGCGTGCCGATGCGCTGGCCACCGGACTCGCCGACGCCCGGCGATGGCTGCCCGGTGAACTGCCGTCACCCCCGCCGGTCGTCGACTACGCGTCGTACCAGGCCTATTACGAGGAACTCGCCAAGGTCGCGACGACGACCCTGGAGAACCTGCGCTCCACGCTGACCGCGGCTCCCACCGATCTGGCGGCATCGGCGATCTATCGCCGGTTGCTGACCCTCGTCTGAGGTCGCCGGCTCGTCGGCAGCCGGAGCGAACGGCCGCGTCCACACGTCTCGACGTGCTTGGACGCGGCCGTCTCTGTCTGGCCGGCTCGACCCGCGGTGGCCTGCGGGAACTTCGTGGTCCCGACTCGACCATTGTTTATCGCAACCCAGATATTCTATGATTAGATGGTCGGGTACTAGACCTTATTGGAACGCAGATGACCGAGAACGGTGATGGAATGGTGATCGAATGACTCCCAGCGTCGACGAATTCGCCCACGGAGCGCGCGAGTTCCTGGACTCGCTGACCCGTGATCGCGGCGACGCGGCGGCGACGAAGCCGGTCAAGTCGCGATACGCACTGTTCTCCGGGTCGACCGACGACGAGATCGCCGCAGCGGTCGAGTATCAGCGCGCGCTCTACGACGCCGGCTACGGGTGGATCACCGGTCCCGTCGAGGACGGTGGCGCAGGCCTGCCGCCGAAGTACGAGCGGGCGTTCGCCGCCGTCGAACGCGGCTTTCCGATCCCGTCCAAGGGGCCGCTGTCGGTGAGTCTCGGCATGGTTGCGCCGACGCTGGCGCAGTTCGGTTCCCCTGCTGCTAAGAACAAGTGGCTCAAAGGTCTTCGTCGCGCCGACGTGGTCGGCTGTCAACTGTTCAGCGAGCCGGCCGCCGGCTCCGACCTGGCCGCGGTCCGTACCAAGGCCGTGCGCGAGAACGGTGACGGCGACTGGGTGCTGAACGGCCAGAAGGTGTGGACCTCGGGTGCGCACTACTCGCAGGTCGGCATCGCGTTGACGCGCACCTCCGACGGCCCCCGCCACAAGAACCTGACGGCCTTCGCCGTGGACATGACGGCACCGGGTGTCGAGGTCCGGCCGCTGCGCCAGATCACCGGTGCCGCCGACTTCAACGAGGTCTTCCTCACCGATGTCGTTGTGCCGGACGAGTATCGGCTCGGCGAGGTCGGGGAGGGCTGGGGAGTCTGCATCGCCATGCTGATGCACGAGCGCAACGCGATCGGCGGCTCGTCCAGCGGCGGCAGCGGACTGTTCCGGATGGACGACCTGGCCGCCTGGATCGCCGACCTCGGGCGCGGCGACGATCCGGTGGTCGTCGACGC
Organism: Gordonia sp. GONU; assembly: GCF_024733855.1. Classification (NCBI taxonomy): domain Bacteria; kingdom Bacillati; phylum Actinomycetota; class Actinomycetes; order Mycobacteriales; family Gordoniaceae; genus Gordonia; species Gordonia sp. GONU. The sequence continues at coordinate 62,718 of NZ_JANRHB010000019.1, read as the reverse complement.
CTTCGCCAAGGTCTACTCCGGTGTCACCTCGGCCAAGGCCATGCGTGCGCGGGCCGATGCGAACCTCAAGGCCAACGGTGTTCCCGGGCCCGAGATGTCACTCGGCAAGCTGGCGCTCACCGCGAACCTGCAGGCGCTGAGCGACCTGGTCAGCGTCGTCCTCGGCCCGAAGCTGGTCGCCGACACCGGGGCACCGCAGTCGTACGCCTGGTCCGAACTGGTCCTGAGCGTGCCGGGCATGCGCATCGGCGGCGGCACCGACGAGATCCACCGGAACACGGTCGCCGAGCGATTCCTCGGCCTCCCCAAAGACAAACAGAAGTAGCGATCAGCGCAGTACCCAGATCTTGGGTGTCATCAGCCGGACAAGTAGTGACGCAGAGAAATTCTGACGTGAGACAAGTGAGGAAAACCATGGGACATCTCGACGGCAAGACGATCATCGTGACCGGCGCCGCGCGCGGCATCGGTCGCGAGCACGCCCTGTTGTTCGCCGCGGAGGGCGCCAATGTGGTCGTCAACGATCTCGGTGGCGCCCAGGACGGCAGCGGCGCGGCCGTGGGCCCGGCGCAGGAAGTGGTCGAGGAGATCAAGGCCGCCGGTGGGCAGGCCGTCGCCAACGGTGACGACGTCGCCGACTCGGCGGGCGCCGCGCGCATCGTCGCCACCGCGATCGACACCTTCGGCGGCGTCGACGGCCTGGTGAACAACGCGGGCATCCTGCGTGACCGCGTACTGGTCAACATCGACGACGACGACTGGGATCTGGTGCTGCGGGTCAACCTGCGCGGCACCTTCGTGATGACCCGTGAGGTCGCCCGCTACTGGCGCGAGCAGAGCAAGGCCGGGAAGGAGACCGCCGGTTCGGTGGTCAACACGAGCAGCGAGTCGGGCGTGTTCGGCAACCCGGGACAGACCAACTACTCCGCGGCCAAGTCGGCCGTCGCCACCCTCACCCAGGTCGCCTCGAAGGAACTCAAGCGCTACGGCGTCCGGGTCAACGCGATCCTGCCGCAGGCGCGTACCCGCCTGACCGAGAGCGCTTTCGGTGACGCACTCGCCGGCAAGGAAGGCGAGTTCGACCGGTTCGACCCGGCGAACGTCTCGCCGTTCGTCGGCTACCTGCTGGCACCGACGTGCCCGCTGACCGGTGAGGTCTTCCTCGTCGGCGGCTCGCGCGTGCAGCGCATCGCGCCGTGGACCAAGGACCCCAACTGGAAGCTGATGTCCGAGGGTCGCTGGACGCTCGACGCCCTGGAAGCGGCCGTCGCCGAGGCCGGCGTCCCCAGCGGTGGCAACAGCTGGACCGCAAACCCGGGAAAGGGCGCCAAGTGACCACCACCGAGAAGGCCGAACCGGTGGACAAGACCACCGAGGCCAAGATGCCCGAGGCCGTCATCACCGACGAGATGGTCGAGTCGATGAGGGCCCGCGCCGGCGTCAACCTGCGCATCGACCACTCGGTCAACAACGAAGAGGCCACCCGCATCGCGGTGACCAAGTTCACCGGTGGCATCGGCGACGTCAACACGCTGTGGACCGACGCCGACCAGGCCAAGAGCTCGGATTACGGTGCGCCCGTTGCCCCGCCGTCGTTCGTGATCGGCTGCTTCTCCGGAATCCAGTTCGGCTGGCCGGGACTCGGCGCCTTCCACAACGCGACGCAGGCCCACTTCTACAAGCCGGTGTACTGGGGTGACACGATCACCGCGACCTGCCGCTACGACGGATTCACCGGACCGCGTCCGTCCAAGTTCGCCGGCAAGATGGTCACCGACCACTTCGTGAACAGCTACCGCAATCAGCACGACGAGCTGGTCGCCGAGATCAACTGGCAGGTCGTCAATTTCGAGCGCGGCTCGGCCAAGTCGCGGTCGAAGGAGTCGGCGAAGGACTCCTCCAAGCCCGAACTGGTGCTGCCGCACCCGTGGCAGGAGGACGAGATCGTCGCCATCGAGAAGCGTGTTCTCGAGGAGAAGCCCCGCGGCACCGATCCCCGCTACTGGGAGGACGTGACCGTCGGCGAGAAGATGCAGACCCTCACCAAGGGACCGATCGGACTGACCGACGAGGTGGCGTTCATCGCCGGCGGCGGCACCCCGATCCCGCGCCTGAAGGCACACGCCGCTGCACTCGCCGACTACCAGGCCCACCCGGCGTGGTCGTTCCGCGACCCGGTGATGGGTTCGAGCGAACCGATCTACGCCGTGCACTACAACAAGGCGGCCGCCAACGCGATGGGCGTGGCCTTCCAGTACGACGTCGGCTTCCAGCGGCAGTGCTGGCAGACCCAGTTGCTCACCAACTGGATCGGCGACAACGGCTGGGTGGTCGACTGCAGCTCGGAGTATCGCGGATTCGTCTACCTGTCCGACGTCATCACCCTCGGCGGAGAGGTCACCGGCAAGGAGATCACCGACGACGGCGAACACGTCGTGCACCTGACCACCTTTGCGACCAATCAGCGGGGCGCGAACGTGATGCCGGGTACCGCGACGGTCGCCCTTCCGTCCGCAGGTGGCGTGTCACCGGTGGCCCGCCGGGCACGGAAAGCGTAAGGAACACAACATGGCACTCGACGTGCAGGAGCGCTCGGCGCTGGCCGAAGCCGTCCGCGATGCCTCGGCATCGGGTCCCCGGGACCACCTCGACGACCACGGGAAGCCGCGCCGCGATGAACGGTTGTGGAAGCTCCTGGTCGACCAGATGGGGCTCGGTGCCCTGATCGCCGCCGGCGAACCCGAGGAGGATTCCGCCGGGATCGCCGAGATGGCGCTGGTCTGTGAGCAACTCGCGGGCAACCTGGCGGTCGTCCCGGCGCTCTCGACCCTCGGGATGGCCGGTTCGCTCCTGCGCGTCGTCGCCACCCCGGAGGCGGACGCACTCCGCGCGCGGGTGGCCGCCAACGAGGTGACCGTGGCGGTGGGCTGGCCGGATGCGGCATCCACCCGGGTCGCCGCCACTCTCCGCGGAGCCGGGAGCACCGAGACCGGTGGGGCGCTGACGGTCGACGGCACGGTGGACTTCGTGCTCGACGGAACCGACGCAGACGTCCTCCTCGTGCCGGTCCGGGTCGGCGACACCGAGGTCGTCGCCGCGGTGGACACCGGCGCCGACGGGGTGACCCTCTCGGCGATGACCGGTCTGGATCTGACTCGCGGTCTGGGGGCCTTCGCCTTCTCCGGTTCTCCCGCGACGGTCATCGGTCCGGCAACGGATTTCGCGACGGCACTGAACATCTCGTTGATTCTTATCGCCGCGGAACAGATCGGGATCGCCCAGCATTGTCACGACGCGGCGGTCGCGTGGGCCAAGGAGCGCATCCAGTTCGATCGCCCGATCGGCCAGTTCCAGGCCATCAAACATCAGCTCGTCGAGCTGCTGATGAAACTGGAACTCGGCAGGTCGGCCCTGGACGTGGCGGTCGCGGCCGCCGACGCTCATCTCGGGAATCCGGACGGCCAGACCGCCCGCGCACTGTCGGTCGCGGCGAGTACCGCCAAGGCGGCCTGCGGTGACGCGGCGGTCGTCATCGCGGACCAGTCCCTGCACATCCTGGGCGGAATCGGCTTCACCTGGGAACACGACGCCCACCTGTACCTGCGTCGGTCCAAGGTGCTGGAGGTGTACCTCGGCGCTCCGGGCGCGCACCGGGCCCGATTCGCCACCCTGCTGCTGGAGGATGCGGCACGATGACCGAGATCATGAACGAGTCGCCGGAGAAGTCGCCGGACGCTGCGGAGCCCGAGGTCCTCGTCGAGGTGAGTGATGCCGGTGTCGCCACCGTGACGCTGAACCGGCCGAAACGAAAGAACGGCCTCAACAAGGCGATGGTCGATCAGGCGATCGATGCGCTGGAGGCGATCTGGGGCGACGACCGTTGTCGCGTGGTCGTTCTCACCGGGGCCGGGACGTCGTTCTGCTCGGGAATGGATCTGTCCGAACGGATCCTGCCCGACGAGATGACCTTCATGCGACGCGTCGGGCACCTGTGCTCGCTCCTCCACGACCTTCCGCTGCCGGTGATCGCGAAGGTGCGCGGCGGCGCCGTCGGCTACGGCGCCAATCTGGCACTGTGCGCGGACCTGGTGGTGGCCGGTGACACCGCGACCTTCGGCGAGATCTTCGCCGAGCGCGGGCTGTCCATCGACGGCGGTGGGTCCTGGCTCGTGCCGCGGCTGGTGGGTCTGGGCCGCGCCAAGGAGATCATGTTCCTCGCCTCGCGCGTCAGCGGACCCGAGGCGGGGGAGATGGGTCTGGTCAACCGGTGCGTTCCCGACGCGGAACTCGATGCGCTGGTGGACGACTGGGCCGGTCGGCTCGCCGACGGCCCGCGGCGGGCACTGTCGGTCATCAAACAACAGCTGAACAAGTCCTTCGAGCGGTCGTTCGCCGACGCGATCGAGTCCGAGGCGGTGGCACAGGCACTCTCGTTCCGCTCCAAGGAGTCGCGGGAGGGCGCCAAGGCCTTCTTCGAGAAGCGCACCCCCGACTTCCGTTCGTGCTGAGGAGGATCGTCGAATGTCTGCCGGTGTCCCAGGTGCCCCGACCGAGGTGAGCACGACCGCCCTCGTGACCACACGGGCCGTGCGCACGGCCATGCATGCCGAGATGTCCGCCGCCGGAACCGCACGCGCCGGCGCCGATGTCACGGAGCGGATTCTCGCCACCGCGCAGCCGTTGTTCCACCGGGCGCTGAGCGAGGACCTGCGCGGTGAACGACGAGCAGTGTTCCGCGATCGGGTGGCACACGCGCTGTCGCCGTTCGGTTCCGCGGACATCGACGATCCGTATTCGGGTGCGGTCGAGCGAGCGTCGGCGATCGTGACGGCCGCGCGATCGGAAGCGGTCACGGATCTTCTGAATGCGCTTGTCTCCGCAGAGTATCCGGCGGTACCCGAGACCTCCGGACCCGCAGCCGAGGAGGCGGGCGGCAACTCGCTCGGCGAGGAGACGGCGTCGGCACTCCACCCGGACGAGGTCCGCGCCTACCTCGTCGAACGACTCGGCGGTGACGTGCGCGTCCGGTCGGTGAAGCAACTCTCCGGTGGATTGTCCAAGCAGACCACGCTGCTCACCGTCGACCGCGGTGCCGCGGACCCGGATGAGATCGTGCTACGGCAGGTGGCCCCCGGCCGGGACGCGCACACCCTGATCGACGAGTACGCGGTGGTGAGTCACGTCCATGCCCGCGGCGTCGCCGTACCCGAACCGCTGTGGCTGGAGCCCCGCGACAACGCCCTGGGCGGACCGTTCTTCGCGACCCGGCGGGCTCGTGGGTCCAATACGGGCGACGTCTTCGGCCCCGACCCCGGCACCACGCCGTCGGCGGCGTTCGCGCTGGCCCGTGAGCTGGGCCGGCTGCATGCGCTCGACCCGGCCGAGACGGTGACGACGCCGATACCGCCGATGGCGACCAGAGATGAGATCCGGGACGCCATCGACGAGCAACATCGTCTGGTGCTCGGGGTCGAGCGCGCCGTCGGACTCGACGCCGGACCGCTGCCCGCGGTGCTCTTCGAGTGGCTACACGCGAACATCCCTGCGGAGGTGGGAGATCCGGTCCTGCTACACGGGGACCCCGGATTCCACAACATTCTCCTCGACGGTGCGGAACTCACCGCGATGCTGGATTGGGAGCGAGCACGAATCGGCGACCCGGCCCAGGATCTCGCCTATGTCCGGCCCGCCGTCGAGAAGATCATCCCCTGGGCGGATTTCCTCGAGACCTACTGCAGCGCCGGTGGACGTCGACCCGCCGTGCAGCAACTGGACTACTACGCGGTCTGGCATGACGCCTGGCGGTTCGTGGGTTCCTATCGTGGACTCGGCCGCCTGGTCAACGAGCCGCGCACCCTGCTCGACGCGCTCCTGGGATTGGACTACGCGCCCCGCTATCTGCTCGGCGCGCTGGACAAGGCATTCGAGGTGGACCGATGAACACGCGCGCCCTGCACCCGCTCGACGAGACCCTGATGCATCAGGTGCCGTGGCCGTTCGGGTTCGCCGGCACCTCCGACCCGCGGTTCTACGACCGGTATTGGTTCGCCGGCGTCGATCCCGCCGGGGACGCCGGGTTCATCTCCGGCATGGCCCTGTACAAGAACATCGGGGTCTGCGACGGGTACGGAGCGGTCCAGCGCGGCGGTCGTCAGTACAACTCGCGATGGTCGCGACCCCTGACCACCGCGACCGCGCAGTCCGCCGTCGGTGACCTCGCGGTGGAGATCCTCGAGCCGTATCGCACGGTGCGGGTCACGTGGTCCGGTGACAGCACACCACTGGCCGCCGACCTGGTGTTCACCTCCGCATTCGACCCGTACACCGAAGAGCATTACCTCGACGCGAGTACCGGTCGGGTCACCCAGGAGATCACCCGCTACAACCAGATCGGCCGCTGGGACGGATGGCTGTCGATCGACGGTGCCCGCATCGGCGTCGACGACTGGTGGGCGGTGCGCGATCATTCCTGGGGCGTGCGTCCGGGCGTCGGCGGAATCGACCGTTCGGTGGCCGATCCGGCGGCCCGTAGCTCGGCGCCGATGATGCACACGGTGCTGTACGCGGCGACCGCCGACTTCTGTGTCTGTGTGTCCAGGCGAGAGAACCAGCGCGGCACGGTGACCTACCTCGACGGCGAGGTCATCGGCGTCGACGGTCGGCATTCGACCGTCGTGATCGCCGATGTGACAACGGAGTTCGTGTCGGGGACGAGAACCTATCGGTCGGTGCGGCTCGAGGTGGAGACCGATGCCGGTGCCCGCCACGAGATCGTGGCCACTCCGTTGCTGGAGCCGTGGGCCTATGCCGGCACCGGGTATGACGGAGGCTACCGGGACGGCCGCGGCCTCGGGGTGCCGCGCGGCGACCTCGTCGAACACGACGTCTACGAGCTGGTCCCACCCGAAGCCGTTCTGCTCGACGGTGATCCGACCCCGAGCGGCCACCGCGAACAGTTCGCGAAGATCGTCGTCGACGGTGTCACCACCACCGGGTATTGCACGGTCATGGCGCGCGGCTCGCTGCCGCATCGCGGGATCGGCTGATCGGAGAAGAGATGATGCAACCGGACGAAGCGGCCGCCCGCGAGGAGATCCGGGATCTCGCCGCCCGCTACAACCTCTACGGCGACACCGGCCGCACCGAACAGGAAGCCCGACTGTTCACCGCCGACGGCACCCTCGAGTTCGTCGACCTCGACGCCGCACCACGCAGGTACACCGGGCACTCCGACATCCAGGGATTCTTCGAGGGCGTGAAGTCGGCCTGGCTGGCGGAGATCCGCGACACCGGTGTCAGTGCCCGCGTATTCCACCACCTGACAACCCATGTCATCGACATGACCGGGCCGCGCACCGCACGCGGTACCGCCTATGTGGCGCTGATCAGACACTTCGGGCTGGCGGAATGGGGCCGGTACACCGACGAGTACACACTCACCGACAGCGGCTGGCGCTTCTCGTACCGACGGGTCACCCGCGAGGGCGAGGTCGGCCCGGACGGAGGTGTCCGCGGTGAAGTCCATGGCTGAGACGGAACGGTCGGACGGTCCGCGGTACGGGGTGTCGTTGCTCCGGGTCCACCCCGCGCTGTGGCGAGATGTCGCGATCGAAGCCGAGCGCGCCGGGTACGAATCGATCTGGATGTCGGACCATCTCATGCTGCCCGAGGAGGTGGATCGCGAGAAGTACCCCGACGGCGAGCTCCCGATCTCCTCGCATTCGCCGATCTTCGACGTCATGGTTCACCTCGCTGCACTGGCGGCGGTCACCACCACGCTGAGGTTGGGCACCTACGTGTACCAGCCCGCGCTGCGTCATCCGTTCGTGGCGGCACGCGCGGTGGCGACGCTGGACGTGGTGTCCGGAGGTCGCGTCGAACTGGGCGTCGGCGCCGGCTGGTCGGAGGCCGAATGGGACCTCGTCGGAGTCGACTTCGCGCGGCGAGGCGAACTGCTGGACGAAACCCTGGATGTGCTGGACGGCCTCTGGACCCAGAAGAGTTTCGCCTACCAGGGTGCGCACCACGCGTTCCCGAGCGTCGGCTTCGAGCCCAAGCCGGTCCAGCAGCCGCGACCGCCGCTGCACATCGGCGGCGAGTCGGCCCCGGCGTTGCGGCGGGCCGTGGCCCGGGGTGACGGGTGGATCGGCATGCACCACACTCCGGCGTCCGTGGCCGTCCCGCTCGCCAGACTGCGTGCCGCAGAGCGGGATTCCGGCCGGTCGCGGCCGCTGCAGACCACCGTCGCCGCGCATCAGGGCGAGGTCGACGCCGAGGGTTGGTCCGCGAGCGGGATCGACCGTGTCATCGTCGCGCCGTGGAGCCGGTCCGGTGAGGCGATCGACGGTCTCCGGCGGTTTGCGCAGGAGCACATCCGGCCGCGCAGCGAGTAGCGGGAGGCCGGAGCGCGGCTCAGTGACTGATGAGGTCGTGGTTGCGAAGGTGGCCGGTCTCGTTGACGGACTGCACGGCCCATGCCCCGTCGTGATGGCGGACCCGGGTGACCGACGCGTGAGCGGCGAAGAAGAAGACATCCCGCTCGACGCCGAGCAGGGAGGCGAGGAACGCGCTGATCGCACCGCCGTGGCTCACCGCCGCGACGGTCTGCCCGGAATGCTCCTCGCCGATCGCGGTGAGTGCACCGCGGAGCCGGTCGCGCACGGACGCCCCGTCTTCGGCTTGCTCGCCGTGCATCTCGATCTCCCGCAGGTCGTTCCGGATCTGCGTCGTCAGAGGTGCTGCGGCCACGGCGGCGACGGCGTCCGCGGTCGACACCGCGCGGGCCAACCGACTCGAGTAGACGGCCGTCAGCGGCTCGTCCGCGAGGAGTTCGGCGGTCAGCCACGCCTGCGTGGACCCGACCGCCGAGAGCCCGGGTCCGGCCGCACCGCCGGCTTCCAGATCATCGGGATCGAAGGACTGCTGGGCATGGCGGACCAGGATCACCTCGGTCCACGGCCGGTCGATCAGCATCTCCCGCCGCAGCCGGGACCGCTCCTGGTGCAGGATGTTGGTGTCGTATTCAGGCCGGTCGCCTGCTGTCATGTGTCGTTCTCCCCAATTGCCGATGGTCGACCAGCGGCGATGTCGTGGCGGATGGCGGCGAGTCGACGAACTCATCTATGGATGGAATATTCAGTATCAGACTATCGTAGTGACGGGCAGACGCGGGGGTGTGTCGGCGCCGCGGTCAGTGCGTAGGTTGGACATCATGCGATTCGGACTCTTCATTCCCCAGGGCTGGCGGCTTGATCTCGTGGGTATCGACCCGGCGAGCCAGTGGGAGGTGATGTCGTCGGTGGCGAACCGCGCCGAGGCCGGCGGCTGGGACTCGGTGTGGGTCTACGACCACTTCCACACCGTCCCGCTCCCGACCGACGAGGCCACGCACGAGGCCTGGACGCTGGTGTCGGCGCTGGCCGCGACCACCAGTCGCGTCGACATCGGACAGATGTGCACCGCGATGAGCTACCGCAACCCCATGTACCTGGCGAAGGTCGCCGCCACCGCCGACCTCATCTCCGGAGGTCGCGTGCAGATGGGCATCGGCGGCGGTTGGTACGAACATGAGTGGCGCGCCTACGGATACGGGTTTCCCTCGGCAGGAGAGCGTCTCGCCCGGCTCGACGAGGGCGTGCAGATCATGAAGCAGGCGTGGGAGACCGGCCGCGCGACCCTGGATGGCAAGCACTACACCGTCAACGACGCCATCTGCCGGCCGCAGCCGACTGCCGGGAAGCTGCCGCTGTGGATCGCCGGCGGTGGAGAGAAGAAGACGCTCCGGATCGCGGCGCAGTATGCCGACTACACCAACTTCGACGGCACCCCCGAAGGGTTCGCCCACAAATCGTCGGTGCTCCGACAGCACTGCGCCGACCTCGGACGCGACTTCGATTCGATCGTCCAGTCGTCGAACTACAACGTCATGCTCGGTGCGACCGACGCCGACGTGGAGCGCAAGCTCGCCGACCTCGAGACGCGGCTCGCGAAGATCGTCGGACCCGACGCGGCGTCGGGCAGCATGGGGGCGTTCCGCGGGATGCCCGCGGTCGGGACGCCGGAGAAGGTCGTGGAGAACCTGCGTGGGCTCGAGGAAGCCGGGATGTCCTACGGGATCTTCTACTTCCCGAACATCGCCCACGACCGTGAGGATCTCGAACTCTTCGAGCAGCAGGTGGTGCCCGCGCTGCGCTGAGTGGATCGGAGGCGGTCGGGATTGCTGGTTGAGCCGGTAGCGAGCGGAGCGAGCCACCGCGTCGAAACCTCGCGCCATGCTGGTTGAGCGGGTCGGTGGGGTGTGGTGGCGGGCGGGTTTCGACGCGACGCCTCGCTTCGCTCAGTGTCGGCTCAACCGGCATGGGAGCGGAGCTCAGAGGTTTCGCAACCGTTCCGCGGCTTCGGCGATGACGTCGTCGCGTTTGGCGAAGGCGAAGCGTACGAGGTGGTGCCAGGGTTCGCGGTCGTCGGCGAAGACGCTGACCGGGACCGCGGCGACGCCGATCCGTTCCGGCAACGACCGGCAGAACTCGATGCCGTCGTCGATGCCGAGAGGGCGGGGGTCGGCGCAGACGAAATAGGTTGCCTCACTGCGATGTACGTCGAAACCGGCGTCGAGTAGCGCGTCGGTGATCATATCCCGCTTCTCCTGCAGCGCGGCGGCTGATGCACGGACCCAGCCGATCTCGTTGTCGAGTGCGTGCGCGACGGCCGGTTGGAACGGTCCGGAACCGACGTAGGACATGTACTGCTTGGCCGTCTTGGCCGCGGCGATCAGTTCGGGTGGTCCACTGATCCAGCCGACCTTCCAGCCCGTGCAGTTGAAAGTCTTGCCGGCGCTGGAGATCCGGAGCGTACGCTCGCGCATCTCGGGCAGGGTCGCCAGCGGTGTGTGGGTGCGTCCGTCGAAGAGCAGGTGTTCGTACACCTCGTCGGTCACCGCGATGACGTCGAATTCGATGCACAGGCGGGCGATTTCGGCGAGGTCGTCCTCGGAGAGCACGGTGCCCGTCGGGTTGTGCGGCGTGTTCAGCATGAACACGGCACTTTTCGGGCCGAAGGCGTCCGCGAGACGTTCGCGGTCGAGGCGGAAACCGTCGCCGTCGGGGACGAGCGGCACGACGCGTCGGACACCACCGGCCATCGCGACGGTCGCGGCGTAGGCGTCGTAGTACGGCTCGATCATGATGACCTCGTCGCCCGGCTCGATGATCCCGACGATGGCACCCGCGACCGCTTCCGTCGCGCCGACCGTGATCAGAACCTCGCGGTCGGGGTCGTAGTCGAGGTCGTAGTGCTCGCGCTGGTGGCGCGCGACGGCATGCCGCAGTTCCAGGACCCCGATCCCGGGCGGGTACTGGTTGTGGCCGTCGGTGATGGCGCGCCGGGCGGCTTCGAGCATCGCTTCCGGACCGTCGGTGTCGGGGAAACCCTGCCCCAGGTTGATGGCGTCGTGCTCGACGGCCAGCGCCGACATCTCGGCGAAGATCGTGGTCATGAACGGCCGCAGACGGGTCGCGGTCCTGCTCTCGAATGACATGTGTCCAGGGTGGCACATCGCCGGGGCGTGCAGCGTCCGGACCGCGTTTGACCTGCCTGATTCCCGGACTTTGCAACGTCATTGCAGCGTACGATCCTCGCATGACAGCGCCGGCGAAGGTTCGAACGTCTGGTCGCGTGCGACCCGCGGTCATCATCGCCTTCGTGGCGTGCGCCGCGCTGGTGGTGCTGGGCGGGTGTTCGTCGGTCGAGCGTGTGACGAACAACGTCTCCAAGCCGTCGGATGTGGCGATCGGTCAATGTGTGCAGGTCAGGACTGCCGGCGGCGACGATGCAACGGTCGAGGCGACGAAGTCGGAGTGCGACGCCGACGCGATGACCTTCATCGCGTCGCAGATCGTGTCCGGCGAGTGCGGCGAGTTCGAGAACTACCTGACCTTCCCCGAGACCTCCGACCGTCTGTGTCTGATGCCGAACTTCGCTCAGAGTGAGTGCTACTCGATCCCGCAGTCCGCGGGTGGTTCGCTGGTCGACTTCAAGGAGGTCGACTGCACCGCCGACGCCGGCCCCGACTCCGTGATCTATCGCGTCGAGACCACCGGCGACGGCTCGCTCGAATGCGCCGAAGGACAGGTCAAGGCCACCTACGAGAAGCCGGTACCACGCGTCTACTGCCTGGCGTCGCTGTCCGGCGCCTGACCCTCATCGCTCCTCGACCGGGCCACCGCCGGATCGTTCCGGGGTGGTCCGGTTGAGCGACGCCGGGACACGTTGTGCTCGCCGCACACGATCTGGAGGTGACAGACTTGGACAACCTGCCGAGAAGGATGAGGAGGGGCGATGCCGCGGACTCCCGGTGAGCACTTCGCCGGATACACGATCATCCGACTCATCGGTCGGGGCGGAATGGGCGAGATCTATCTGGCCCGACACCCGCACCTGCCACGCAACGAGGCGCTGAAGGTCCTGCCTGCCGAACTCAGCCGTGACCCGATGTACCGGCAGCGGTTCGTCAAGGAGGCCGAACACGCCTCGAGCGTCGTACATCCGTCGATCGTCACCATCTTCAACTCCGGTGAGTACGACGGGCATCTGTGGATCGCGATGGAGTTCATCGACGGCATCGACGCCCTCAAACTGTTGCGGAAGACTCCGCAGGGACTCGATCCGCAGACCGTCATCGCCATCGTCCGGTCCGTCGGCGCGGCCCTCGACCGTGCCCACGCCACCGGCCTGCTGCACCGTGACGTCAAACCCGCCAACATCCTGCTCCAGGGCCTCGACAGTCCAGAACCGCGAGTGTTGCTCGCGGACTTCGGGATTGCCAAGTCGGAACAGGACGTCAGCCATCTGACGTCGACCAACGTCTTTCTCGGCACCGTGGCCTACGCGGCGCCGGAGCAACTGCTCGGCAACACCGTCGACGGCCGCGCCGACCAGTACGCGCTCGCCGCCACCGTCTTCGAACTCCTCACCGGCCGGCCACCGTTCCAGGGCTCCGGCACGGCGTCGATCATCGCCCACCACCTGCAGTCGATGCCGCCACGACTGTCGAGCCTGCGTCCCGGGATCTCGCCCGCGGTCGACGCGGTGTTCAGCCGCGCACTGGCCAAGGAACCCGAACGCCGCTATCGCTCGTGCCGTGAGTTCGGCGTCGAACTCGAACGAGCACTCACCACACCGGACCCGCCGAAACTGTCCAAGGAGCCGACGCCGCGAGCCCCGGGTTCGACGCCCGGACCCGGAATCGGTGCTCCGTATCAGCAGCCGGGGAGCCATCGGCCGCAGCAACCGCCTCGGGCCGTGCAGCCGCCCTACGGGGGTCAACCGTCACATGCCGGGGCGTCATCCGGCGCTGGGTCGCCGGGGTATGCGCCCGGACAACCACCACCGGGTTCGTATCCCGGCGGCTACCAGGGGTATCCGTCGCAACCCGGATACCCGACGCCGCCGCCCGGGAAGAAGGGGGCGGGGGTACTGATCGCGCTCGGTGCGCTCGCACTCGTGCTGGTCCTCGCCATCGTCGGTGGCATCGTCTACGTGGCGACCAAGGTGTCGAGCCCACCCGAGGCGTCGGGGACATCGACGACGAACGCAGTCGGCCCGACGGAGTCCGCCGGGACCACCCCGGGCCAGAGTCCCGCGGCCCGCACCACCGACACCACGCCACTGTCGGTCACCGGACCCGACGACGTGCAACTCGGCGAATGCGTCAGCATCGCCATGCAGGCGGGATCGTCGACGACGGTGCTGGCGTCGAAGGTCGACTGCGACTCGTCGGGCATGAACTTCTACACCGCGTCGATCATCCCCGCATCCACTTCCTGTGCCAGCGAACAAAATTCGACGCTGACCTTCCCGAACAGCACCCGGAAGCTGTGCCTCACACCGAATTTCTACCAGGGGCTCTGCTACCTGATCCCGAAGGAGGGCGGGTCGCTGTCGGACTATCGCGAGGTTCCGTGCACGAGTGCGCCCGCGTTGCGGACGGTACTCGCGCGCGTCAGCACACGGGCCACATCGTCGGTCACCTGCGCCACGGGCGAAGCCCGCTGGACTTTCTTCCAGCCGGAGTCGATCGGGTACTGCCTCGTCGAGATCTGACGGGGGACAGGGGCGTGGTCGACCCCGGCGGGTCTCGCCGCCGGTGTCGGGGCCTGCCTCAGTCCGCGGAGGTGGTGTCCCCGATGGTCGGGCCGAGGAGGTCGTCGGCGTCGGTGATGCGGTACGCGTAACCCTGCTCGGCGAGGAACCGCTGCCGGTGTGCGGCGTAATCGGCGTCGAGGGTGTCGCGGGACACCACCGAGTAGAAGTGGGCTTGTCCGCCATCGTGTTTCGGTCGCAGCAGTCGGCCGAGGCGCTGGGCCTCTTCCTGGCGTGACCCGAAGGTGCCCGACACCTGGACGGCGACCGACGCCTCGGGCAGGTCGATGGAGAAGTTCGCCACCTTGGACACGACGAGAGTCTGCAACTCGCCGGAACGGAAGCGGTCGAACAGGATCTCGCGCTCCTTGTTCTTCGTCGACCCCTGGATGACCGGGCAGTCGAGTTCGCGGCCGAGCTCCTCCAGCTGGTCGATGTAGGCGCCGATCACCAGCGTCTGCTGGCCCTGATGCTTGTTCAGGATCGCCTTCACCACGTTGACCTTGGTGTGCGCGGTGGAGCAGAGTTTGTACTTCTCCTCCGGCTCGGCCACCGCGTACTGCAGGCGCTCCTCGTCGGTGAGGGTCACGCGGACCTCGATGCACTCGGCGGGTGCGATCCAGCCCTGGGCCTCGATGTCCTTCCACGGGGCGTCGTAGCGCTTGGGGCCGATGAGGGAGAAGACGTCACCTTCGCGGCCGTCCTCGCGGACCAGGGTCGCGGTGAGGCCGAGGCGTCGGCGCGACTGCAGGTCGGCGGTCATGCGGAAGACCGGGGCGGGCAGCAGGTGCACCTCGTCGTAGATGATCAGGCCCCAGTCGCGGGAGTCGAAGAGGTCGAGATTCCTGTACTCGCCCTTCGACTTTCGCGTCATCACCTGATAGGTCGCGATGGTGACCGGACGGATCTCCTTGCGCTCGCCCGAGTACTCGCCGATCTCCTCCTCGGTCAGCGTGGTGCGGGCGATCAGCTCACGCTTCCACTGCCGGCCGGCGACGGTGTTGGTCACCAGGATCAGTGTGGTGGCGCCGGCCTTGGCCATCGCGGCCGCGCCGACCATCGTCTTGCCCGCACCACACGGCAGCACGACCACACCGGAGCCGCCGGCCCAGAACGAGTCGGCCGCCATCTCCTGATAGTCGCGCAGGTGCCAGTCGTCCTGGGCGAGGGCGATGGGGTGCGCCTCGCCGTCGACATAACCCGCGAGGTCCTCGGCCGGCCAGCCGACCTTCAGCAGCACCTGCTTGAGGCGGCCGCGCTCGGACGGATGGACGATGACGGTGTCGTCGTCGATCTGCGCACCCAGCATCGGGGCGACCTTCTTGTTGCGCATGACCTCGAGCAGCACCGCACGGTCGAGGCTGACCAGCGTCAGTCCGTGCGCCGGGTGCTTCACCAGCTGCAGACGGCCGAAACGACCCATCGTGTCGACGACGTCCATCAGCAGCGGCTGCGGCACGGCATAGCGCGAGTAGGTGACCAGCGCGTCGACGACCTGCTCGGCGTCGTGACCCGCGGCGCGCGCATTCCACAGGGCGAGCGGCGTGACCCGGTAGGTGTGCACGTGCTCGGGGGCACGTTCGAGTTCGGCGAAGGGTGCGATCGCCTGACGAGCGGCCTGCGCGTCGGGGTGGTCGACCTCGAGCAGCAGTGTTTTGTCGGATTGCACGATCAGGGGTCCATCGGTCACCCGCTCCATTGTCCAGATGGGAGCACCGGTTGTCAGCGACGGGTGAGTTTGTGGGTCAGAACACGGGGATGCCGAGCCGGCGGCGCACCCGCAGGTCGACGATGTTCAGCCGGAAAATACCCCGCAGAACCGGTGCCACGACCGGGTCGACGACGCGCATCGCGGCGAGAATCGACTGGTAGCGGCGGGCGTCGTCCTCGGTCCAGGTCCAGCCCATCATCGCGCGGAACTCCGGGGGGAGGCCTGCGTTGATGGCGTAGGTGAGGAAACCGCCGAGGGTCTTGTGGGCGACGGTGCCCACGACGCCGGCGCGGAACTCGAGGAACGAGAGGTCGGCGAGATTGCGTAGCTCCTGGCGCACCGGCTCGTCGATCCGCAGTTCGGCCAGCTGGCTGTTCCAGTAGACGAGGAGCGCGTCGTAGGTGGCCGGCCACTTGTCGCGGGGGACGTTGAGCGCGGTGCCGAGCGGATGCGCCTCGGTGAGGACCATCTGCTTCTCGGCCTCGGTGAGCGGTCCGTAGATCAGTTCGTACTGATCGATGAAGTACTTGAGCAGGCACACCGCGACCCATAGCTGCAGACGCGAATCGTTGGCGCTGTAGCGGACCGGGCTGTTCTCGGTGGAGTAGACCTGATCGTGGACGCGCCCGACGAACTCGTGGATGTAGGCCTTGTCCTCGTCGCTGCCCATCAGCGCGACGGCCAGGAAGGTGCCGGTGGTTCGGGCACGTTTGATCGGGCGCTTGATGGCATTGCCCCGCGGGACGCGGCTCTCGTGGACGCCGTACCCGACCTTCGGGTTGGACAGCTGCATGATCACGTTCGCGACGGAGAGCGTCGGACCGATGACGGTGACGAGGTCGGCGGGGCGTGTCACCGGACGCCGGCGCCGTGACGGCGGTTTGATCCTCGATACCAGGTCGTGCTGGTAGGTGTCCGGGACGTCGGCGGTAGCGTCGGCGAGAGGGCGCACAGCGGTCATGACGGGCCAACTTTCCTCGGCTGAGTACCCGTGAGCCTACCAAGATTCTGAGACGGATGTCACAGGTCGTTCCATTGGGCGGCCGGACGGTCGAGAAATTCGTCCCCCTGAAGGGTGTCCGGGGGCGATGTGCCCTCGGGTGGTGCTCAGGGGGACGAGAATTTCGCCGGACCGGCGCAGACTAGGCGTCGAGCAGCTCGACGCTGGTGAGGCGGTGCAGGGAGAACCGCTGCTCGGTGTCGCTGCCGTCTTCGACGGCCACCAGTTGGCCGGCGCCGAGGACCTTCGGGGTCACGACGTGGCGGCTGGCCGACCCCTGGGCGTCGACGTAGCCGACGCGGAGCCGGCGGTTGGCGCGCAGTGCGAGCTGGATCAGCGCGGTGGCCGACTCGCCGCCGCCGGTCGCGCGCACGGGTGTCGAGGTAGAGGTGGTGCGTACCGGGGTGGCCGCCGCGGCGCGGTCGGTCGAGCGGATCCGTCCGACCACCGAACGCAGCTGTTCCGCCGACGGCGCGCTGCGGCGCGGCTGGCTCTGGCGACGTGCCCGCGACACGGTGACGCGACTGCCGCGTTCGCGGAGGTCGACGACGGCGCCCGACGAATCCTCGCCTGCCGGAGCGAATCCCGCGGCGCGCAGCTGATCGATCACCTCACGCACCTCCGACGGCGAGATCGCCACGGTCGGGGCGAGCGCCCGCAGCGCAAGGGGTTCGGCGGCCGGACTGCGCAGCACCGCGGCCAGGACCGTCGAGTCCTCGCAGCGGATGAAGGCCGACGCGACGCCGACCCGCAACTGTCCGTGCTTACGGGCGACATCCTCGATCAGATACGAAAGAGATTGTGGCACCGGAGTTCTCGAATGGGTGGTGAACATCGACAGCAGCTCGTTGCTGCTGCGTCCGGCGTCGAGCGCGCGGCGCACGCTTTCCGGGGTGATCCGGTACACCGACGCCGCGCCACCGGATTCGAGGTCGGCGACGAGTTCGACCTGCTCGGCGAGTTCCGGTGTCATCGGGCCCGGCACGGTGAGGGTGAGGTCGGCCTGGGTGAGGAAGTGGTCCACCGGCTCGGGCAGTGCGGCCCGCATTGCCGCCAGGACCGCGGCGTCGGCGTCGGCGGGATCGGCGTCGGCCGGCGGTTCGACGGTGTAGGCCCGGCCGACGGTGGTCAGCGCATCGTGCGCGACGAGGCCGATTTCGCGTGCCTCACGCAGGGTTTCGGCGACGAGGCGTCGGCTGAAGCGTCGGATCTGGCGCGGCCGATGCCAGTGCAGGTTCGCCAGCACGGCGTCGGGCGACACCGCGACCGCCGGATCGGCGTGGGCGAGCGTCGATAGGATGAGCTGCCGCTGGATGGGGGCGTAGGCGTCGTGGAGTTCGGCGGACAGGGTGGCCATCGCGTTGCCGTCGCGGTCGGGGTCGCCGACCTGCCAGGCGCGGCGGGGCATGTGCAGCCAGGCGTCGGCCAGGGACAGCCATTGGCGTTCGCGCGGCTGGTGCATCCAGGTGTCTGCGGTGGAGGTCGGGGCGAAGGCCTGCTCGCCGGAGTCGTTGGGAGGCGGAGGTTCCGGGAACCCGGCGTCGATGATCCGGAGGTAACCGGCGAGTTCGATCAGGAAGGCGACGCGCCCGGTCTCGATGCCGGTGAGCTTGGCGAGGCGTCGGAGTTCGCGGACGCCGAGCGCTCCGGACCGTAGGACCGCGGCGGGGGTGGCGCCGAGGACGTTGATCAGCGAGGTGAGGTGGCGGATGAGTTCGAGGGCCTCGCCGCCCGCCGCGGCGTCGACCGCCTTGGCCGGGAAGCGGGGCTTGACACCCGGTTCGTGCAACGGAGGGGGAGTGAGATCATCGGTGCGCCAAGCTGGTTCGTCGCGGATCACCGCTCCGACCATGGGTGGGAGTTCGACGGTCTGATTGTCGACGCGGGCCAGTAGTCCCGACGAGATCAGCTGTGCGACCGGCGTGGACGGGTCGGCGTCGGGGGCGGCGTCGCGGCTGCGACCCAGGGCCGGACCGCGAGCGAGGGTCTCCAGGAGCTCTCTCGGCCGCTCGTCGAGGTCGGCGATCATCGCGGCGATCTCCTCGCCGGTCCGACCTGCCATCGGGCCGGTGAGATGCGATGACCGCCACGGCATCGCGGACTCCACGTGCTCGCCGGCGCAGAGAGCGGTCTTGTCGCCCCAGAGGATCGCGCGGCGTCGGAGAAGGTCGATGCGGGCACGGATGGCATCGGCGTCGGCGCGCCCGGACAACGCCTTGACGATCTTGGTGACCGATGGGCGCTTGGTCTTCGCGGTACTACGGCTGCCCAGCGCGATCGCCTGCTCCAGGACCGCCACCGCCAGGACGTCGAGATCCTCCCCGGCCAGCGCCAACGACGCCGCGGAGAGTGCACGCTGCGCCAGGACCCGGGTGCCCTGCGGAGTGGGGGAGGCGAGGTCGGGGCGTTCGATCAGCAGTTCGGTGAGCTCGTCGTCGGAACGCGCGGCCAACTCATCGGCCAGGCCGGCGTGCTGGTCATCCGAACTCATTCGATCGAGCTTACCGGGTGGGGGTTTCGCCCTCAGACGTCGCCGCGGCGGAGCATCCGACCCCGCGGGGTCTCGAAGTCGACCCGCTGTCCGCGAACCCAGGTCCCCGTGACCACCCCGGCCAACGCGCGGCCGTCGTACGGGCTCACCGGATTCTTGTGGTGGAGCCGGTTGACGTCGACGATATGGGCGGATTCTGGCTCGAAGATCGCGAAGTCGGCATCGCAGCCGAGGGCGATGCGGCCCTTGGTCGGCAGGCCGGCGAGATCCGCGGGCTTCGACGCCATCCACTCGATGACCTGCGGAAGGTCGATGCCGCGTTTCTTGGCCTCCGACCAGATGAGCGACAGCCCGAGCTGCAGTGACGCGACGCCGCCCCACGCGACGCCGAAGTCGCCGTTCTCGGGGTCCTTGAGGTCGATGGTCGACGGCGAGTGGTCGGAGACGATGCAGTCGATCGTGCCGTCGAGCAGTCCCTCCCAGAGCAACTCGCGGTTGCCGGCCTCGCGGATGGGCGGACAGCACTTGAAGGCCGTCGCGCCGTTGGGCACCTCCTCGGCCAGCAGGGTGAGGTAGTGCGGGCAGGTCTCGACCGTGATCTTCACCCCGTCGTTCTTCGCGCTGGCCAGCATCGGCAGGGCGTCCGACGAGGACAGGTGGAGCACGTGTGCACGCACGCCCGTCCATCGCGCACGCTCGATGACCTCGGCGATCGCCAGGTTCTCGGCGCCCCGCGGCCGCGACGCGAGGAAGCGGGCGTAGTCGTCGCCTTCCGGTGACGGGGCGTTGTCGATGGCGCGGGAGTCCTCGGCGTGGACGATCATCAGCGAGTCGAACTCGGCGAGCTTCGCCATGTCGGCTTCCATCTCGTCGGCCGTCAGGTGCGGGAACTCGTCGACCCCCGAGTGCAGCAGGAAGCACTTGAAGCCGAACACGCCCGCGTCGTGCAGTCCGCGTAGGTCGTCTTCGTTGCCGGGGATGGCGCCGCCCCAGAAACCGACGTCGATGTGCGTCTTGCCCTGCGCGGCTGCGCGCTTCTCGGCCAGCGCGTCGACGTTCACGGTGGGCGGGATCGAGTTGAGCGGCATGTCGATGAGCGTGGTGACGCCGCCGGCGGCCGCCGCACGGGTGGCCGAGTCGAAGCCCTCCCATTCGGTGCGGCCGGGCTCGTTGACGTGCACATGGGTGTCCACCAGTCCGGGGATCATCACCTGGTCGTCGGCCAGCTCGATGACCTCGCGGCCGGCCAGTCCGCTCCCGAGCGGTTCGATGGCGACGACACGCCCGCCGCGGATGCCGATCTCCCGCGCCACGATACCGGCCGTCGTCAGCGTCTGGCGGCCCCGCACGACCAGGTCGAACGGCGCTTCGGTCACGTCGGAGGCGGAATCGGAGAGAGGGGTCGGGGCACCGGTTTCTGCGGTCATGGGGCGGGACTCCTTGGGTGGTCGCCGTGTCCGGGGGTCGGTCCAGAGACTAACCCAGCAGATTCCTCATCGTGGAATCTTGCGATGCTATTTCGGAAACGCGACTCGCGAGTAGTGCTGGGCGGTGCTATTGACAACGCCCCTGACGATGCGGATAACCTTCACGCACGCGGAACACTAATTCCACATCACGGAAACTTCGCGAGTGTACGAGCGCGGTCATCGACCGTCCGACCGAAAGTGCAGAGATGAGCACTGAACCGCCCACGATCCAGCGCGACGAGGCGACGTCGACGACGTCCCGGACCGGCATCCCCGTCGCCGAGGACGCGCACGGTGTGACCGGAACCGTCCCGGCCGGGCTGAGTCCCAAGCTGTACAACGACGACCTGGCGCCCACCAGCCGCGTCGGCCGACGCTGGAGCAGCTACAACATCTTCACGTTGTGGGCCAACGACGTTCACAGCCTCGGCAACTACGCGTTCGCGATCGGCCTCTTCGCGCTCGGACTGGGCGGCTGGCAGATCCTGACGGCGCTGGTGCTCGGCGGCGTCTTCCTCTTCCTGCTTCTGAACCTCTCCGGTTTCATGGGCGAGAAGACCGGTGTGCCGTTCCCGGTCATGAGCCGAATCTCGTTCGGCATCCGCGGCGCGCAGATCCCGGCCCTCATCCGCGGTGGAGTCGCCATCGCGTGGTTCGGCATCCAGACCTACCTCGCGTCCGTCGTCCTCCGGATCATGCTGGTCGCGCTGTTCCCGGGTGCGGCCGATCTGGACACCAACCGGTTCCTCGGGCTCTCGACCCTCGGCTGGATCTCCTTCGTGTCGTTGTGGGTCATCCAGGTGATCATCGTCAGCTACGGCATGGAGATGATCCGTCGCTACGAGGCCTTCGCCGGTCCGGTCATCCTGATCACGATGGTCGCGCTGGCCATCTGGATGCTGAGCAACGCCGACTGGAGCATCGCGTGGTCGACGCCCGACTCGCTCACCGGTGTCGACATGTGGCTCAAGATCATCGGCGGCGCCAGCCTGTGGGTCGCCATCTACGGCACCTTCGTCCTGAACTTCTGCGATTTCACCCGCAACGCCGAATCGCGAAAGGCGATCGTGCGCGGCAACTTCTGGGGCATCCCGCTCAACATGCTGCTGTTCGGCGGCATCGTGGTCGTCCTGGCCGGCGCCCAGTTCCGGATCGACGGCCGCGTCATCGAGTCGCCGTCGGACATCGTCCAGACCGTGCCCAACACCTTCCTGCTGGTGCTGGCCTGCCTGGCGCTGTTGATCCTGACCGTGGCGGTCAACCTGATGGCCAACTTCGTCGCCCCGATCTACGCGCTGTCCAACCTGTTTCCGCGCCACCTCGACTTCCGGCGTGCAGCATTCGTCGCGGCGGTCATCGGCCTGGTCATCCTGCCGTGGAATCTCTACAACTCGCCCGCGGTGATCAACTACTTCCTCGGTGGACTCGGTGCGCTCCTCGGGCCGCTGTTCGGCATCGTCATGGCCGACTACTGGCTCGTCCGACGCTCGCGGATCGACGTCCCCGCGTTGTTCAGCGAAGCCCCGGATGCCGCTTACCATTACCGCAACGGCGTGAACATGCGGGCCATCGTCGCCCTGGTCCCGACGGCCGCCATCGCCCTGGTGATGGCCTTCGTCTCGGCTTTCGAGGTGGTCTCGGAGTTCTCCTGGTTCATCGGTGCCGGTCTCGGCGCGGTCGTCTACCTGCTGGTGGCCGACCGCCGGGGACCGTTCGCCGAGGTGTCGGGTGAGCCGATCTCCGTCCCCAGCACCCACTGACAACCCCGGAGGAAGATCCGATGCGCATCCTCGTCGCCAACGTCAACACGACCGAGTCGATGACCGAGGCCATCGCCTCCTCGGCACGCTCGGTCGCCTCGCCCGGCACCGAGATCGTCGGCATCACACCACGGTTCGGTGCCGACTCGTGCGAGGGCAACTTCGAGTCCTACCTCGCCGCGATCGCGGTGATGGACGCGATCCTCGCCTACCCCGAGCCGTATGACGCCGTCATCCAGGCCGGGTACGGCGAACACGGACGCGAGGGACTGCAGGAACTCCTCGAGGTCCCGGTCGTCGACATCACCGAGGCCGCGGCGTCGACGGCGATGTATCTGGGTCACCGGTTCTCGGTCGTGACGACGCTGGACCGCACGGTCCCGCTGATCGAGGACCGGCTCAAGCTCGCCGGACTCGACCAGCGCTGCGCATCGGTCCGGGCCTCGGGTCTCGGTGTGCTGGAACTCGAGTCGGATCCGGAACGGGCGGTCAAGGCGATCGTCGAACAGTCCCGGCAGGCGGTTGCCGACGACCACGCCGAGGTGATCTGCCTCGGCTGCGGCGGGATGGCCGAACTCGAGGAACAGGTCCGCGCCGCGACCGGCGTGCCGATCGTCGACGGTGTGCGCTCGGCCGTCACGATCGCCGAAGGTCTTGTCCGGATGGGACTCTCGACGTCGAAGGTCCGGACCTACGCCAAGCCGCGGGAGAAGAAGATCACCGGCTGGCCGTTCACGATCTGATCGACGGGTATCCGTTCCGTCCGAGGGGCGTCCGGAGATGAGGCCCGCACAACGGCTAGTTCTGTGCGGTTGTCCGAGACCACCGCGGGTCCCGACCGGTCAAGCCGGCGAGCCGGTCGGCGAGGGGTGCATCGTCGGGCACCTCGACCACCGGTCCGAACATGCCGTCGCGCTCGTCCTGCGGTTGCGGTGGGAAGTGGAAGTCGAAGACGACCTGAAGGATCTCATCGGGCACATCGAACGAGATGCCCGCGGCGCGCGCGATATCCCAGCCGTGTAGCACCAGTTCCGATAGTGCCACCATCCCCATGATCTCGGCGGGCAACTCGACACCGCCGGCCTGGGTCATCCCCTCCCAGGCGGCATCATCGTCCCACGAATCCGCGAGGTCGTGCACGTGACGTTGCATATCGTCCCGCCACTCCGACGGCAGTTGGGTCTGCTGGTTCTGCGTCGGGTCTGGCGGCGTCGACGTCAGCGGGCCGAACTCTTTGCGTGCCGCAGCCGAGAACGCCTGCGACAGGCCGTCAACATGGGTCAGCAGGGCGGCGAGGTTCAGGTCGCGACACGGGGTCGGACGGGCCAGTTCCGTATCGGCGATCGTGGCAGTCATGGCGACCACGTGATCGGCAGCTGCCGATATCGATCGCGCCTTGGGGTTGTCGGTGGACATGCGCTCCCTCTCGTCGTCTCCGGGTACTCACCGGGACTGACCGACCAACAGCGGACTTCTCATCGGCCGGCGACGTCGTGCGGCCTCGGCGTAGCCGGCCTTCGGGCAGAACGCGCGACGTTGACGTGGTGCTCCAGGCGTGCACCCAAATGCGCCACCGCAGTCATCCCGGGTTCACGGGGACGTGTCGGCTGAGGAAATCGAGCTGGTCGGAGACGTTGCGCTCGAAGTCGTCGCCGACGTAGATGTCGAAGTGGCCGGCGTCGTAGAGCTTGATCTCGCTGCGTGGCGCCTGGGCTGCGTACCTCAGGGTCGGTCGAGGTGGCGCCACGCTGTCGCGCTCGCAGATGGCGAAGAAGATCGGGCAGGTCACGTTGCGTGCCTGCCGGCCCGGGAAGTGGCGCACGATGTCGAGACCGAACCGTGCGGCCACCTCCTCGGGAATGTCGCTGCCCTCCGGGATGAGCGCGGTGATGCCGGCGATGCTGTCCGGGGTGGACATCAGCGACGTCGATCCGGGCGGACCGTAGGTCGGGATCATGACCGGAGGCCGGCCGAACCTGGCCCCGATGGCATCGCGTAGAGCGCGGCCGGTGATCTTGATCGAGCTCAGTGTCGGGATCGCCCACGCAGAGGCGATGCCGTCGGTGAACGGGCATTGCGCGATCACGGCGGCGACACGAGTGTCGCGAGCGGCGGTGATGATCACGTGGCCGCCGGCGAAGGATGTTCCCCACAACACGACTCGGTCGGGGTCGACGCCGTCGAGGGTGCGCGCGTACGCGACGGCCGATTCCCAGTCCTGCAGTTGCTCGTTGATGTCGAGCAGTTGGCGTGGCTCGCCCGAACTCCCACCGAAATGGCGGTAGTCGAAGACCAGGCATGCGTAGTCCATCGCGGTGAAGCGGTCGGCGAAGGCGTCGAGGCGCATCTCCTTGACGCCGCCCAGCCCGTGAGCCATCACGATGACCGGCCGTGATGTGCCCTCCTGCCGGGGCGGGGTCGGCTGATAGAGCCATGCCGCGCAGAAGCCTTCACCGGAAGGGACGTGGATGTCGGTTCGGGTCATGATCGAGAGTGTATGGAACACGTCTCGCCGGAGTGCCTGTGTCAGAGCACGATCTGCCGATTCACGTCCTTGTAGAGCAGGTACCGGAAATTCGACGGTCCACCGGCGTAGCAGGCCTGCGGGCAGAAGGCGCGCAGCGACATGTAGTCCCCGGCCTGCACCTCGACCCAGTCCTCGTTGAGGCGGTAGACGGCCTTGCCCTCCAGGACGTACAGCCCGTGCTCCATCACGTGGGTCTCGGCGAACGGGATCGACCCGCCCGGCTTGAAGGTGACGACGTTGACGTGCATGTCGTACGCGAGATCCTGTGGATCCAGCATCCGCGTGGTGCTCCACGCGTCGGTGTCGGGCATGGGGGAGGGCTCGATGTCGCGTTCGTTGCCGAACTTCGGCGCCGGCGTGTGACCCGCAATCGGCTGGTAGCGCTTGCGGATCCAGTGGAAGGACGTGGGGGCGTCGCCGGCGTTGTGCGCCGACCACTCGGTGCCCGCCGGCAGGAAGCCGAAACCGCCCTCGGTCAGTACGTGCTCCTCACCCGCGACCGTGACGGTCAGCGCGCCGGCGGTGACGAAGAGAAATCCCTCGACCTCCGGCTGTGGTTCCGGCGCCGGCGATCCGCCACCGGGGGCGACCTCGACAATCGCCTGGGAGAAGGTCTGCGCGCCACCGGGAACCGGGCTGTTGATCACCCAGGCGCGGGTGTCGGTCCACTCGGGGAAGACCGACGTGACGATGTCGCGGAGCACGCCACGCGGGATCACCGTGTAGGCCTCGGTGACCACCGCGCGGTCGGAGAGCAGATCGGTCTGCGGCGGAAGTCCGCCGGCGGGTGTGTAGTACGGCGACGCGGTCATCGAGAAATCCTTCGAGTCGGAAATGGTCATGGTGGGCTTGGGGTTCGGTTCAGGCACCCGAGACCGGTGGTCGGTGCAGGGCGAGGTCGCGAACCTTCGAGATGGGCAGGTCGGTCGCGGACTCGACCTCGTCGACGGTCAACGCACCGCACACCTCGCCGCGCCGGATGAAGCCGGCGAGCGCGCGAGCCGTCGCCGGTTCGTCGAGCACCGACGAGGAGATCTGGTGCGCGTAGTTGCGTAACCGCGTTGCGGCGGAATCGAATCCGTCGCGGTAGAAGGCATACGTCGCCAGGAACCTGGTGACCAGCTGGGCCGGATGGAGATCCCAGCCCTGGTAGATACCGCGCTCGAGGTGACGGCGGACCAGACGTGAGTGCAACGCCCAGCCGGCCTCGACGGTCTCGCGGTCGCCGACCGGGAGGATGTTCGTCGATCCGTCCGACAGGCGCACACCGGTGCCGGCCGCGGCGAGCTGCATGACGGCCTTCGCGTGGTCGGCCGCCGGATGTTCCATCGACTGATAGGCGGCGGCGATACCGAGGGACGCCGAATAGTCGTAGGTCCCGTAGTGCAGCGAAGTCACCCGACCATTGCCGGCGTGGATCATCTTGGCGACGGCGGCCGTGCCGTCGACCCCCATGACCGCCTGCGGGGTCTCCACCTGGATCTCGAACCCGATGCGTCCGTGGGGGAGCCCGTGGACCCGTTCGAGCTCGTGGGCGACGGTCACCATCGCGGCCACCTGGTCGACCGAGGTGACTTTCGGCAGGGTCAGCGTCAACCCGGCGGGTAGGTCGCCCGTCTCTGCCAAGCCGGAGACGAACAGGTCGAGGGTGCGCAGTCCGCGGGCCCGGACGTCGGCCTCGAAGCACTTGAAACGGATGCCGATGAACGGCGGGGAGGTGGCGCCGGCGTCGCGGACTGCCGCGACGGCAGCCGCCACGGCCTCGTCCTCCTCGTCATCGGAGCGGACGCCGTAGCCGTCCTCGAAGTCGATGCGCAGATCCTCGATCGGCTCGGTACGCAGCTTGTTCTCCACGAGGTCCGCGAGTTCGGTTGCGGCCGAGTCGGTCCCGGCGACGGTCGCGCGGGCGATCGCCGCGAGTCCGCCGTGATCTGCGGCGGTGTTCAGTGCCGCACGTCCCCACTCCTGCGAGAGGTCCGCTGAGAAGCGGTCGGCAGGGACGTAAACCGTGTGGACCGGCTGACGGCTTCCGTCCTCGCCCGGATACCGGTCGGACAGCAGAGCGTCCGCGGGGGCGAGGGCTGCCTCGACCTGGTCGAGAAAGGCCGCACCGAGGCGACCGGACTGCACGCTCATGAAGACCCTTCGTCGATTCGATGGAAAAGTAATTCCGCAGAGTGGAGTTTAGCTGAATATCTCCACGTCGGCAGCTTCATGTTCGCGTGGACTCTGATTGTGGTTTCACATGATGGAACGTAAAGTTGCGCCGGACTACGGAGGTGGCGATGGCGGGGAACTCGGGCGGTGTCCAGTCGGTCGAGCGCGCGTTCGAGCTGCTCGAACTCATCGGACGCGCCGGCGGCGAGTGTTCCCTGAGCCATCTGTCGGCAGAGTCGCCGCTGCCGCCGCCGACCATCCACCGGCTGCTGCGGACCCTCGTCGGCATCGGATACGTCCGGCAACTGCCCAATCGCTCGTATGCTCTGGGTCCCCGGCTCATCCGACTCGGTGAGGTGGCCAACCGCCAGCTCGGGGCAGTGGCCGCACCCGTGCTCACGTCCCTGGTCGCCGAGCTGAGCGAGACCGCGAGCCTCGCCGTACTCGACGGCGACATGGTCATCTACGTCGCCCAGGTCCCGTCACCGCACAGCATGCGCACCAACAACGAGGTCGGGCGTCGGGTGACGATGCACAACACCGCCGTCGGCAAGGCGGTCCTCGCCGAACTCGACGACGCACGAATCCTGAAACACGTCACCCAGGCCGGTCTCACCGCCGCCACCGAGCGGAGCATCACGTCGTTGTCCGGCGTGTTCGCCGCTGTCGAGCAGGTGCGGGCGGAGGGCGTCGCCACCGACGAACAGGAGTACGAGGTCGGGGTCTGCGGCATCGCCGTCGCGGTGCCCGGTGCCCCGACACCCATGGCGGTCGGCATCTCCGGGCCGGTCGCCCGATTCGACGAGGACCTGCGCGCCCGCGCGGTCGGGGCCCTTCGAGCGGCGGCCGGGATCATCTCCGAGGCGCTCATCGGCGCGCGGGAGTCGTAGACCAGGCGCTCCGCCTCAGATCGTCAGCTTCGTCGGCGTCGTGCGATTGGCCGATTCGCCGCTCGAGCCGTCACCGATCTGCCCGTCGTTGTTGAAGCCCCAGCACCAGACCGAACCGGAAGCCATCGCGCACGACGTGCCGTTGCCGGTCGAGATCGAGGTGACATCCTTCAGACTGCTGACCTCGCGGGGGATCTTCACCGAGCCGCCGCCGGAGCCGAGCTGGCTGCGGTCGTCGTCGCCCCAGCAGTACGCCTTCTTGTCGGCGACCGCGCAGGTGGTTCCCCAGTCGGTGGCGATGGCCGACGCCTTGGAGATGCCGTTCACCTTGGTCGGCGTGTTCCGCGGTTCGGCGGTGCCGTTGCCGATCTGGCCGTAGGCGTTGGCGCCCCAGCAGTACGCATCTCCGCCGCCGGCGATCGCACACGCCGTCTGGTAGTAGGTGCTGGTGTTGGTGCTCGGGTCGTTGTCGTCGTCGGGATCGGACTCGTGGTAGCCGCCGAGGGTGATGTCGGCGACGTCGCTCAGGCCGCCGATCTTCACCGGCGCCGACCGCTCGGTGGTGCTGCCGTCACCGATCTGCCCGTTGTCGTTGTTGCCCCAGCAGAACGCCGACCCGTCGGACACGGCACAGGTGGTGCCGTAGGCGGTGGTGATGTCGGTGACGACGCCGAGGCCCGGGACCTTGGTGGGAACCGAGACGGGGTCGGTGCCGCCGGTGCCCAGCTGGCCGTACTCGTTGTTGCCCCAGCAATAGGCGTCGGTGCCCGCGACCGCGCAGCTGGTGCCCCAGCCGGTGCTGACCGCCTTGACGTCGGAGATCGTGCCGATCTTCGTCGCGGCGTCGACCGTGTTGCCGTCGGAGCCGTTGCCGACCTCGCCGTAGTGGTTGTTGCCCCAGCACCACGCCGCGCCGGCGGCGACCGCACAGGCCGTGCCGACGTACTTGTTGTCGCCGGTGAGGTAGCCGCCGACGGAGACCGACGTCGCGTCGGTGACCCCGCCGACCGTGGCCGGCCGACTGTGCGGAGTGGTCGTCCCGTCGCCGAGCTGTCCGGTGGTGTTGTCGCCCCAGCAGTTCACGGCGCCGTTGACGATCGCGCAGCTGGTTCCGAAGTTGGTGCTCACCAACGGTTGTGCGACGGTGGCCTTCTCCGGGTCGTCGACGGTGCTGCCGAGGAGGACCAGGCCGGCGATCGCACCGATGACGACCACCAGCACGGCGCCGAGGACGCCGGCGATGATCAGGCCGGTGCGCTTCTTCTTCGGCGGGGTGGCTGGTGCGCCCGGGTATCCGACCTGCGCGGCGGCCGGCGGCTGCGTGCCGTAAAGCGGCTGCGGCCCAGACATGTTCGGCCCAGACATATTCGACCCAGAGATGTTCGGGCCGGCCATGCCGGGTCCGGAGGGATGGTTCATCAACGGCTGGGGCCCCGAGGGGCCGGTCATCGTCGGCTGTGGCGGCGGGGTGTACTGCCCGTAGGTCTGGCCGTACGGCTGCTGCGGCGCCGACGGTGCGCCGGTGCTGCCACCGACGAGGGTCGGCGGGGGAACTGCTGCGGCCGCGATCGTATTGCCCTGCGCTGCAGGGGCTTCGATCGCCGACTTCAGTGCGGCGGCGAAGCTGCGGCAGTCGGGATAGCGGGCCGCCGGGTCCTTGGCGAGTGCACGCTGGAAGACCGGGTCGAGCTGTGCGAGATCGCCGCGCAACTGGCCGATGTGGGGGACCGGACGCTGGATGTGGCCGAGCATCACCGACGGCTCGGACTGGCCGACGAACGGCGGCTGCCCGGCGAGGAGGGCGTAGGCGGTGCAGGCCAGCGAGTACTGGTCGGAACGTGCTGTGGCGTCGGCACCTTCGAGGGTTTCCGGTGCCGAGAACGCGACGGTCCCGATGAACGAGTGGGTGCCGGTGAGGTTGGCCGAGCCGGCGAGCTTGGCGATGCCGAAGTCGAGCACGAGTGCACGATCGATCTGGCCGGTCGCGGGGTCGCGGGTCACGAGGATGTTGGCGGGCTTGATGTCCCGGTGCACCACCTGGTGCCGGTGGGCGTAGTCGAGGGCGTCGGCGACCTGGGTGACGACCGTCGAGACCTCGGCCGGCTTCAGCCGCTCCTCGGTGAGGTCCTTGCCCTCCACGTAGCTCATCGAGAACCACGGCGAACCGTCCTCGATGCCGTACTGGTGGATCGTGATGATGCTGCGGTGGTCGAGCTTCGCGGTGGTACGTGCCTCGTTGGTGAAGCGCTGGTTGAACCCGGGCTGCGCACTGACCGCCGTCGAGATGACCTTCAACGCCTCCCGCCGCTCGAGTTGCAGGTTCTCGACGAGATACACCTCGCCCATGCCACCGGCACCGAGCTGGGAGATCACGCGGTAGCCGGCGATGTGGGTGCCCGGACTCAACGGCACGGCGACACCTCTTTCTGACGATGAACTCGGACTCCTGGCGGACGTACGCTGGGACGATACCGAAGGCACATCCGTCTGGGGCACCCTTCAACCGGATGACTCCCGGCTGTGCGCGACCGTGCCTAGTACGCGACCTGAGTGGGTGTCAGGCGGTCGTCGGTGTTGCCGACGCCGAGCTGACCGGTCGCGTTGAAACCCCAGCAATAGACGTACGACGACGCGAGTGCGCACGTCGTCCGTTCGCCCGCCGAGATCGCGGTGACATCGGACAATCCGTTGAGCCGGGTGGGATTCGGACGGTCGGTGAGGGTGCCGTCGCCGACCGATCCCCAGGCGTTGGCGCCCCAGCAGTAGCCGACGCCGCCGGCGATCGCACAGGTCGTGTGCCCCGTTCCGGTGCTGATGCCGGTCACGCCGTCGACGCCGGACACCTGCGTCGCGGTGGTGCGCGACTCCTTCGTGCCGTCGCCCAGCTGCCCGAAAGCGTTGTTGCCCCAGCAATATGCGCTGCCGCCGGCGATGGCGCAGGCGGCCTGGGCGCCGGCCGACACCGACGTCGCGGCGTCGAGGTCGGCCACCCGGGTGGGCTTCGACTGGTTGTAGGTGGTGCCGTCGCCGACCTGACCGTTGTCGTTGAGGCCCCAGCAGTAGGCGTCGCCGCCCGCGACCGCGCACGTGAAGTTGACGCCGACACTGATCGAGGTCACGTCCTCGAGTCCGGCGACGCGCACCGGGCGGTACTGGTTGGCCGTCGAACCGTCACCCAATTGGTCGAAATCGTTGGTGCCCCAACAGTAGGCGAGTCCCGCGGAGATCGCGCAGGTCGCCCAGTTGGCGGTCGAGATCGCGGTGACGTCGGTGAGATCGGCCACCCGCGTGGGCTTCCACCGACTGGTCGTGGTGCCGTCACCGATCTGCCCGTAGTCGTTGTTGCCCCAGCAGTAGGCGACGCCGGCGGCGATCGCGCAGCTGTTGGGACCGCCGGTGGTGATGGAGGTGACGCCGGACAGGTCGGCGACGCGCGTGGGTTTCCAGCGGTTGGTCGTGGTGCCGTCGCCGAGCTGCCCGGCCTGGTTGTCGCCCCAGCAGTAGGCGGTGCCGTCGCGGATCGAACAGGTGGTGCCCAGGCCCGCGCTGAGCGGGACCTCGGACGCCTCGGCGGCCTGCGGGCCCGACGCAGCGCCGCCGTCGTCATCACCACCTTGGGTGACCAGTGCGACGGCCGCGACCGCCGCCAGCACCGCGACGATCGCAGCCGCACCGGCGATCCACGGCCATCGGCGTCGACGACCCGGCGGCGCGGCCTGCGTGGGGGCCGAGTGCGCGGGGAGCGGGGGAGTGAAGCCGGGCGACGACCGGTGCTGTGTCTCGGAAGGAGGCTGCCGCCCGGACGGGCTCTGCGCGTACAGCGGGGGACTCTGTTGGGGCGGACTCTGCTGGGACGGACCCGGATACCGCGGCTGCTGGGCGGGCGGCGGCAAGGTCTCCGGTGCCAGTGGCGGGACGAAGTGAGTCGCCGAGGTGCCGGATCGGGCGTCGGGTCCCGACCGGCCGAGCGCCGCACGCAGGTCCGCGGCGAAATCGCGGCACGTGGGGTAGCGGTCCAGCGGGCCGCGGGCCAGGGCACGGTCGAAGACCGGGTCGAGCGCGGCGAGGTCGGGGCGATACCGGCTGATCCGTTCCGGCGGCGACGTCAGCTTCGCGACGATGTGCCGGGTCTGGGTGTCGGCGTCGAACGGGGTGGTTCCGGAGAGCAGCTCGTAGGCGGTGCAGGCGAGCGCGTACTGATCCGACGCCGGGCCCGCGGGCTTGCCGTCGAGGATCTCCGGGGCCGCATAGACCAGCGTGCCGACGAACGACGACGGTGCGGTCAGCGTGGTGGCGGTGGCGAGTTTCGCGATCCCGAAGTCGAGGACGACTACCCGGTCGAGGGCGCCGTCCATCGCCCGCCTGGTGACGAGGATGTTGCCCGGCTTGATGTCGCGGTGCACGACACCGTGCGCGTGGGCGTAATCGAGGGCGTCGGCGACGCGGTCGACGACCGTGAGGATCTCGTCGGGCCGGAACGAACTACGACGCAGGTCCTGTCCGTCGAGGTAGGTCATCGTGAACCACGGGTCGTCGTCGGTGACGCCGTAGTGATAGATGGTGACGATGTTGGGGTGGTCGAGGGCAGCAGCGGTCTGGGCCTCCCGGCTGAACCGACGGACGAACTCCTCGTCGACGGTCTCGGCGATCGAGATGACCTTGAGCGCCTCACGCCGCCGCAGTTGGGGGTTCTCCACCAGGTAGACGGTCCCCATGCCGCCCGTGCCCAGGCGGCTGATCACCCGGTAGCCGGCGACCTGTTCAGGGTGGTGGGCCATCAGCGCCTCCTGGTGGCGTGACCGGTGATGCGACGACGATAGCCCCGCTCCGGCCGCCATGCCCCGGACACGGCACTTCTTCATTCGAATGGCGTGGCACAATGCTCCCGTGGCAAACAACAGTGGTGAGAAGGCCGGCAAGAAGCGCTACGTCGACAACGGCTGGCCCCAGGATGACAACGGTGACGCCGCCGACCATGCGGTCTCCGAACTCGCGACGCACATCTCGGGTGCACTGTCCCCGTTCGGTGAAGTCGAGTTCCCGCTCCCGGTCGACGATCTGCCCTTCGTGCAGTCGAAGACGGTCGTCAACCGCTGATACCGATGCCGACCACCGGAGATGACGGCGGCGGGTCGGTCTTTTCGGGTGAGGGTGCCGACGCCGGTCGCCTGACGCACATCGACGACGCCGGGACGGCGCGCATGGTCGACGTGGGACACAAGGCCCCGACGAAGCGTCGTGCGATCGCCGGCGGCACCTTTCACACCACGGCCGAGGTGATCGGTCTGCTCAGTGAGTCGAAGCTGCCCAAGGGCGATGTTCTCGCGACCGCGCGCATCGCCGGGATCATGGCGGCCAAACGCACCGACGAGCTGATCCCGCTCTGCCATCAGCTGGCGTTGTCGTCGGTGGAGGTCGACTTCACCATCGGCACCGACTCCATCGACGTGACCGCGACCGTCGCCACGTCCGGCCAGACGGGCGTCGAGATGGAGGCACTGACCGCGGTGGCCGTCACCGGGTTGACGCTGCACGACATGGTCAAGTCCGTGGACAAGCGGGCGCGCATGGACGGGATCCGCCTGCTCGAGAAGACCGGCGGCAAATCCGGCGACTGGTACCGGGACGACCCGGCCGATGGCTGAGAACACGCCGCCCGACCCCGCACGACGACGCGTCGCGCAGATCGTCGTCGCGTCGACGCGCGCGAGTACCGGGATCTACCCGGACCGCACCGGTCCGATCATCGAGGGCTGGCTCGTCGAGCAGGGTTTCCGCGTCGCCGAACGCGATGTGGTGGCCGACGGGCCGCCCGTGGGCGCCGCGATCCGTGCCGCCGTGTACGCCGGCGTCGACCTCGTGATCACCACCGGCGGAACAGGTCTCTCACCCACCGACCGCACCCCCGAGGAGACGCGACCGCTGCTCGACGTCGAGATCCCCGGCCTGGCCGACGCCATCCGTGCGGCCGGACTGCCCACGGTCCCGACCGCCGTGCTCTCACGCGGCCTCGCCGGCGTCGCCGGGACGACACTGGTGGTGAACCTGCCCGGCTCGACCGGGGGCGTACGGGACGGCCTGACCGTCCTCACGGACGTCGTGCACCACGCACTCGATCAGATCCGCGGCGGGGATCACTGATCGTCCCGCGACAGGACAGGATTCGCGAATGACCGTAGTCGTACACACCGCGGTGTCGGAGGAGCCGATCGGGCTCGCCGACCACGAGGCGATGGTCGCCGACGCCGCCGACGGGAAGGCCGGCGCGATCGTCGGCTTCGTGGGCGCGGTCCGCGACCACGACGGCGGCCGGAACGTCGCCGCTCTCGACTATTCCGCCCATCCGACGGCGTCCAGGGTGCTGACCGAGGTCGTCGAGGAGGTCTCGTCGGTCGACGGTGTGCGCGCGGTCGCGGTCTCGCACCGCGTCGGAGAACTCGAGATCGGGGATGTCGCCTTCGTGGTGACCGTGGCCGCCGACCATCGCCGCGCCGCATTCGAGACGTGCGCGCGGCTCGTCGACGAGGTGAAGGCGCGTCTGCCGGTCTGGAAGCACCAGTACTACGACGACGGCACCGAGGAGTGGATCAACTCGGCCTAGCCCTTCGAGGCTCGTCGCTATCGCTCCTCGCACCTCAGGGAGCAGGAGATGGCTCGTCGCTATCGCTCTTCGCACCTCAGGGAGCGTGAAGAATTGGAAAAGGGCCCCGCACGGATCGCTCATCGTGCGGGGCCCTTTGTCTGTGGCCCTCTGCGTTGCTCCGAATCGGTGTCCGGGCTACCTGCAGATCAGGGGTTGGGCAGCAGGTGCTTGTTGTCGTTGAAGAGCTTGATCTGTTCGGGACTCAGCGAGACACCGCTGCTCTTGGCGGCGTTCCAGAGGTTCTTGACCTCGGGGCTCACGCCGGAGTCGGTGAGGACCGAGGTGACCTGGTTGGCGACGTCGTCGGTGGTCTTGGCCTCAGGGGCCTTGACGAGGCTGAAGCTGCCGTTGCCGTCCTGGAGCTGCTTGACGATCGGGGCCGGGACATCGCTCGGCGCGGTGCGCGGGGTGTGACCCGAGAGGCCGACGCCGCAGGTGGGCCATGCGCCCTTGCCCTGCGAAGCGAGCACGCGCTCGGCGACGACGATCTGCTCCTCGCGGGTGGCCTGCTCGGCGGTCGGGGCGAACTCGCCGCCGCCGTGGCCGCTCCAGGTGCTCGGCGAGAACTGCAGGCCGCCGTGGTAGCCGTTGCCGGTGTTGATGGCCCAGTTACCGCCGGACTCACACTGGGCGACCTTGTTCCATTCGGCGTCGGTCGCGGCGTTCGCGGTACCGGTGCCCATGAGGGCGGCTCCGCCACCGAGGGCGGCGCCGGTGAGGGCGACCTTGGTGATGGTCTTGGTGGTCGAGCTGGTCGTCTGCTTGCGGTGACGTCCGGTCATAGATCGATTCCTCTCTCCACGCGCCTACGAAGTCAGCTGTCGGGTTCGAGCGAGAGGTTGCTCGGCCCCAGTGCGTCCCCGTGAATGTTAATCACGGTTCTGCGCCTGGGACTTAACCCCGAGGACACCTGGTGTGGTGCCCGGTCTCAGGGGATGAGGTTGGGTCCCCCGTCCTCGCTCCTAGATTCGTTCGGTCGTTCCCACCGGCGGAGCGAGGCTCGGCGCGGCCGGCAGGACGTATGTTCTGTTTCCTTACCGTGACCTTCGAGAAGGTCGCTTCGTACAGTACGTCGTTCGATGGAGTGATTCACCTGCTAGTTCGCAACTGATTTTCGCGCCAGATCCTGGTCTCCCGACCCACTTTCGGCGTCATCCCAGTTCATCGGGCCGGATGCGCTCCCGTGGCCTGCTCGTTACCACTCCGTTATGTGACAAAGGTCACATGCCCGAAGTGGTATCAACCACCGGCAAACGGCGGGAGGACGTCCAGTGTCGAGCAGATGCCGAGCGGCTGTGAACGGTCAGTGAGCGCGATCTCGTCGCGGAGGTAGGAGCAACGCTCGAGAACCGTCGCCAATCCGGGGTTGCCGGCGGACAGTGTCGACTCGAGGTCTCCGAGGGTGGTCGCCGGGTCGATGTCGACGACCCGCGACTCGGTGCCGGCGGCGGCGCGCGCGGCGGCGAAGAAGCGGACGGTGAGGTTCATCGGAACCCGAGCCTATCCACCGATGGCGGACATGGGCCGCGACGGCTGCTGGAAGCCGGCGGCGTTCACCTCGTGCCCGGGCGCCTTCTGCCACATGTCGGTGCGCCACAGCGCCGCCACGGCCGCGTCGACCTCGTCGTCGGGCAGGGTTCGCAGGGTGGTGCGCAGATCTGTTTCCGAGGACGCGAACAGGCAGTTGCGCAGCGAGCCGTCGGCGGTCAGCCGGGTGCGGTCGCAGTCGCCGCAGAACGGGCGGGTGACCGACGCGATCACCCCGACCTTTGCCGGGCCCCGGGACGTCCGATGGCCGTCGACGAGCCACGTGGCCGCCGGCGCGCTGCCGCGCGGTGCCGGATCGGGCAGCAGGGTGAACCGTGTGCGCAGGGTCGCCAGGATCTCGTCGGCGGTCACCATCCGGGATCGCTGCCAGGCGTGATCGGCGTCGAGTGGCATCTGTTCGATGATGCGCAGCTCGTAGCCGTGCTCCAGGCAGTAGGCGAGGAGATCCGGTACGGCGTCGAGGTCGGCGCGGTCGGGGATCACGGCGTTGACCTTGACGGGGTCGAGTCCCGCGCGTCTGGCGGCCGCCAGACCCGTCAGCACGTCGTCGAGCCGGTCGCGTCGGGTGATCTCGGCGAATCGTTCCCGGTCGACGGTGTCGAGGGAGATGTTGATGCGGTTGAGGCCGGCCGCCACGAGCCCGTCGATCCGCCGGGAGAGTCCGAGACCGTTGGTGGTCATCGCGATCTCCGGGCGTTGCGGCAGTGCGG
This sequence comes from Gordonia sp. GONU, assembly GCF_024733855.1. Lineage (NCBI taxonomy): Bacteria > Bacillati > Actinomycetota > Actinomycetes > Mycobacteriales > Gordoniaceae > Gordonia > Gordonia sp. GONU. Next base: position 25,673 of record NZ_JANRHB010000019.1, on the reverse strand, counting down.
AGACGGCACCGATGATCTGCTCGAGGTCGCCCCGCAGCAGCGGCTCGCCGCCGGTGAACCGGATGCGTTCGATCCCCAGGTCGCGGACCGCGACGGTCAGCACCCGGATCAGCTCGTCAGCGCTCAGCACCGCCTCGGTCGGCATCCAGTCGAGGCCCTCGGCGGGCATGCAATAGGTACAGCGCAGGTTGCACCGGTCGGTCACCGAGACGCGAAGGTCCTTCGCCACCCGCCCGAACGTGTCACGCAGGGGGCCCTGCGTGGGAGCGTCGGCGGATGCCCCGGCCGAGTGCGGCCGTGGCATCGGAATCCCGAGGCCGACCGTGCTCATGCTGACCTGCGGATCACGTGGCGTTCGGACCCTTGCGGGCTTCGAGAGCGCGGAAGGTGCTGGCGTGGAACACGAGTGGCTCGACACCGGGATCGGCACGCAGGGTGTTGATCTCCAGCAGCACCACGGTGTGGTCGCCCGCCTGGATCTCGTTGTGGATGCTGCACGACAGGTGGGCGGCCGCATCGGGGACGAACACCGCCCCGGCGTCGGTGCTCAGCGGCGTGATGCCGTCGAACCGGCGCTCCGCCGGACCGGCGAGCTGCTTGCAGACGTCGGTCTGGTCGCCGGCGAAGACACTGACCCCGATGGCCGGCGCGGTACGGATCTGCGGCCACGTCGTCGACGTGTTCTGGACGCACACCGACACCAGCGGCGGGTCGAGGGAGACGGTCGTGAAGGAACTCGCCGCCATTCCGATCAGCGTGGTCGAATCTCCCTCACCCCGTAGGCAACACACCGCCACGACGCCGCTCGGGAAGCAGCTGAACGCCTCCCGGAGGGCCTTGGCGTCGGAGACGGGGGCAAGGTCTGGAGTGGTGTCGATGGTCGCTGTCACGGTCCTCACCTGGCTCGGCGTCCGGCACGGAGTGCGTACACCAGGCCGAGGAGAAAACCCAGAGGTGCGCACATGGTCAGCAGGTAGACGAAGGTCGGGGCGGTGTCGCCGTCGGTGAGGAGCGGGGTCACGAACAGCGCCACGAGAGCGATGAGTCCGATCGCGAAGATCACCATGGCCACCTGCAGCAACCGTGGGGACGTCGTCTTCTGCATGCCATCCACGGTAGTGCACTCGTCGGCAGACGACGCCGAGTGATGGGTGGAACGGGGTGCGCGGAGGTAATGGTGTGACCGGCGGTGGGGTGTTGGCTACCATGGGGCAGCAGGCGCCTTGCATCCGTCTGGGCCCTTACGGACTTCCCGGGGGCTGTAGAGATGGGTCACGGCGTCTTTTGTTGTGACAGGCAGATCTTTGACGAGATCACGACGTACAGATGAGGGTGAGCACAGTGCCGACCGGCAAGGTGAAGTGGTACGACGCGGACAAGGGCTTCGGCTTCCTCGCGCAGGAGGACGGCGAGGACGTCTATGTCCGTGCGTCTGCCCTGCCCGACGGGGTGGAGGCCCTCAAACCCGGGCAGCGCGTGGAGTTCGGCATGGCCGCCGGTCGCCGCGGGCCGCAGGCGCTGAGCGTCAAGGTCCTCGAACCCGCGCCGAGCGTGTCCAAGAACGTGCGCGAGGCCGCTCGTAAGGACGTCAAGCGGCACACCCCCGACGAACTTCACGGCATGGTCGCAGATCTGATCACCCTGCTCGAGGGCAAGGTGCAGCCGGACCTGCGCAAGGGGCGCTACCCCGATCGCAAGACCGCGCAGCGGATCTCCGAGGTCGTGCGCGCGGTGGCCCGCGAACTCGAGCACTGAGTTCGACGAGCCGCCCGTTCCTCAGCCGAGGTACTTCTGGAACTCCTGCGGTGCGGTCTCTGCTGCCAGCACGCCGCGCGGGATGATCTCGTCGTTCCGCGTCAGCCTGGCCGACGCCGGGTAGACGGTGATCCCCAGCAGGACGTATTCCGGTGCTGTCTTCAACGTGACCGTGTAGGTCTCGCCCGACGCCTGGGGTTGCTCGTCCTCGACGAGTCCCCTCGGCGTCCAGTAGACGGCGGCCAGGTTCCACGGACCCTGCGAGATGTCACCGGAGACCGACAGCATCACCGTGTCGCCGACCGCCACCGGAACCCGGGGCGCCTCGCGCTGCGACGTGCCGAGCGGCGGGTCGCATTCGTCGAGCATCAGGTCGCACCAGCGCACCGGTTCGACGGTGTAGAGGTTCTTCCCGACGGCGATGTGCAGGTAGGGCTTGTCGTCGTGCGTGGAGTTGCGAGTCAACAGGAACACCGAGGTGCCGACCACCGCGACGAACGCGACCACCACGATCGCGATGATCGCGAGTGCCTTCTTCTCTCCACTGCTGATCACTGTCTGCGATGTCCTGTCTGGTCGGGGGCCTGGCGGTCACCGTGGGGCCGGTCACCGGAGTTCGGGAAGGGTGCCGTCGACGGCATCCGCGTGGTGGACGGCCGCTGGGTGTGCGGCCGGGTCGGCGCCGATCCCGGGCTGGTCCGGCGGGACTGCGCGGCGTCGTCCGCGCCGGCCGCCCGGAACGCGACGGTCGGTGCGGCATGGTCGGGGCGTCGACCACCCAGACCGGGCACCAGCGACGAACCGCAGGTCGTCAGCACCGTCTGGAGCAGCCCGAGGCCCAGTAGCACCGAGACGACGGTGAACCCGATCCACAGGGTCGGGGGCAGCAGCACACCCAGCGACGCGCCGAACACCCACGACAGCTGCAGAACCGTCTCCGAGCGGCCGAACGCCGATGCGCGCGACTCGTCGGGCAGGTCGTCCTGGATCGATGAGTCGAGGCACACCTTGCCGATTGCACTGGTGCCCGAGGCGACGAGCGCGGCGACAGCGGCCGCGGCGATGTTGCCGAAGACGGCCGCGAGGACCGCGACGACGAAGCAGGCGGCGGTCGACCACACGATGATGTTCGGCGGATTCTTCAGTTCCAGCCTGGTGCCGACGCCGTTGCCGATCATGTTGCCCACGCCCGCCGCGGCACCGACCGCGCCGAGCAGCAGCAACTGCGTCCAGTCCGACGCATCGCCCTGCTGGGACTTGGCGTAGAACGCCACGAACAGCGTCAGGAAGCCGGTGAGGATCCGGATGGTGCCGTTGCCCCAGAGGCCGGCCACGACGGTGCGGCCCAGCGGCTGACGCATCTTGGCGGCCAGCATCTTCGCACCCTCGCGAGCGCTGGTCGGCTCGTGTTCGGGGGTGCTCGAACGGGCCGGTTCACCGTGGTAGGTCAGGGTCGTGGGGATCTCGCCCTCGGTCGACTCGACCCACGACGGGATGCGCATGCACTGGTACGCCCCGGCCGCGGCGACGATCGCCAGCCACACCATGGCTCCCGGCAGATGCAGCGGCAGCAATTTGCCGAGCAGCATCTCGACGAGCGCGGCGAACGCACCGCCGACGATGGTGCCGCCGATCAGTCCGAACGTGGTCAGGCGGGAGTTGACGCGCGGCAGGTCGATGGTCGGTGGCACCACGCGCGGGGTGACCGCCGATTTGAGCACGCCGAAGGATTTCGACAGGACCAGCAACCCCAGAGCGCAGGGATAGAGCACCCACGGGTCGTATTCGAGTTGCTGGGTGGCGTCGTTCCACTGGACGTTGGTCATGATCAGCAGGGCCAGCACGACGCGCAGGCCGAAGGTCGTGGCCATCGCGATGCGACGTCCGCGCTGGAGCCGGTCGAGCAGCGGACCGATCAGGGGAGCGATGAGCGCGAACGGGGCGATCGTCAGCGCCAGATACAGCGCGACGTTGGTCTTGGATTCACCCGATGCGGCGGCGAAGAACAGGGTGTTGGCCAGCGCGACGGCCATCGCGGCGTCGGCGGCGAAGTTCGCGATCACCGGGAGGGTGAGCGCGGTGAGGCCGGACTGGTCGGCACCGTCGGCGGTCGCGGCCTGATGGATCTTGCCGATGCCCTTGCTCGTCAGCTCGCGGCTGCGCATCGCGGCGACGCGCATCACGGTGAGCTTCTCGGGCGTTCGGGGCCCGTGCTCGGTGGGCATCGCGCGGGTCGCCGTCTCGTCGTGGAACGGCTGACCTCGATCGTCGAGCGGCGGTAGATGCGGATTGTGTGTGGGCGGGGGCAGGTAAGCGTTGCGGCCGGGGCCCGGGCCGGGCGGCGGTCCCCAGCCGGGTGCCGGCCGGCCTGCCCTCATCTGGCGGGTCTCGTCGGCCGGGTAGTTCGCCGACCCGGGGTGCTGCGCGGCACGTCGGCCGCGATCATCGGTCGGCGGTTGAGGCTGGCTCGCCGGACCCCTGGGGGCCCCGCGCCCATCGTCGTGTCGGGAACTCCGTGGGATCACGCACACGATTGTTCCTCATATCGTGCCGGTGCCGCTTGAAGCGGGTCGTTGTGTGGCACACGTCGGCGATATTGCACACTGGAACCGTGACTGACGTAAGTGAGGGCGGACGACTGCTGGCTGCCGTCGACATCGCACGAGCCGCGCTGGTCGACGACGGACAGCAGCCCGGGGCACATCGGCGCAGCGTGGCCGAGGGCGAGTGGGCTGCCGCACACTATTTCGACGCCGAGCTCGCTGGCTATCGCGGGTGGCAGTGGTGTGTCGTGCTGGCCGGATCGCCGGGCAGCGACGAGATCACCCTCAGTGAGGTCGTGCTGCTGCCGGGCGACGGTTCGCTCCTTGCGCCCCCGTGGGTGCCGTGGGCCGAGCGCGTCTCGTCCGGCGATCTCGCGCCCGGCGATCTGCTGGCCGCCGAGCCCGACGACCCGCGTCTGGTGCCCAATCAGATCGACACCGGCGACGAGTTCCGCTTTGACTCCGAGTCCGAGGACCCTGACGACATCGGCCAGGTGGCCGGCGAGATCGGCCTCGGCCGCCGCCGGCTGCTGAGCTACGACGGCCGCGCCGACGCCGCGCAGCGCTGGTACGACGGCGACTTCGGTCCGTCGTCGGAGATGGCGCAGGCGGCCCCGTTCTCGTGCTGCACCTGTGGTTTCTACGTGCCGCTCGCGGGCGCGTTGCGCGCCGGGTTCGGTGCCTGCACCAACGAGTACGCGGCCGATGGTCGGGTGGTCTCCGCCGAGTACGGCTGCGGCGCACACTCCGACGTCCAGGCTCCGAAGGGTGACGGTTCACCCGCGTACGACGCCTACGACGACGGTGCCCTCGAGATCATCTCGATCACCCGGGACGCCGAACCGGCGAACTCCTGAGCGACACGCCCTCACCCATGAGCGCCGATCCGTTCGGCACCGCCGCGCTGCGGTCGTCGACGCTCGACGGGTGGGTGGCCTCGCCGACACGCCTCGCCGAGGATGCCGCCGCCGAGGCTGATCTGGTGACGGTCGGATACCGCGACCGTCTGCTCACCGAACTGGCGGCCAACGCCGCCGACGCCGCGGCTGCGGCGGGGGTCGTCGGCGAGCTCTCGATCTGGGTGGATGGTGACGAGCTGCATGTCGCGAACACCGGTGAGCCGCTGACTGTCGAAGGCGTCCGGTCGCTCGCCGCGCTGCGGGTGTCGGCGAAGACACCCACCGGCGGTCAGATCGGACGGTTCGGCGTCGGATTCACCGCCACCGCAACGGTCGCGGACCGTGTCGAGGTCCGCTCGCGCACCGGATCGATCGTCTTCGACCGTGCCGAAACCGTGGAAGCCGTTCGGGAAGCCGGACTTTCGGTTGACACCGTTCCGGTCCTGCGGCTCGTGTGGCCGTCGAAGGTCGAACCCGCTGAGGGTTTCGACACCGAGGTGGTCCTGAGCCTGCGTGAGCCCTCCGGTCCGCTGATCGAGGCGATGCTGGCCCAGGCTCCCGATCTCGTGGTCGAACTTGCTGCACTGCAACGGATCACCGTCGGCGGTGTGGAGATCGAGGCCGAGCGGTCCGCCGGGCCAGGGGTCGCCGACGACGAGGCCTCGTCGGCGATCGTCACGGTGTCCGTAAGCGGCGCCGGGTCGTCGTCGACGCAGCGCTGGCTGGAGGTCACGCGTGGCGGTACACGCTGGCTCGTCGATGCCGACGGCGGTCGCACACCCGATCACGATGTCCTGCGCGCACCCACGCCCACCGACATCGAACTGAGCCTGCCGTGTCGGTGTATCACCGACCTCGCGCTCACCCCGGACCGTCGGCACCTGCACCCCCGGGCCGAGATCCGTTACGCCGCAGCCGGTTACGTCGACCTGCTGCTACTCCTCGACCCGGTGCGTCGACTGCAACTCGTCCCGGAACTGCACCTCGCCCGGAATCGCGACGACGTCAGGCTGATAGAGGCGGTGCGTGAGCAGCTCCGCGACACGGCGTGGTTGCCGGGTGCCGACGGCGAGGCGTTGTTGCCCTCGCGTTCCGTCGTCCTCATCGGGCTCACCGATCGCCTGGCCGAGATCCTCGCCGAACACTTCGCCGACCTCGTGCATCCCGACATCTCTCTCGCGCAACACCTTCCGACGATGGGTCGGCTGGGGGTCGAGGAGTTGGGGCTGGCGGCGCTGGCCGAGCGACTCGGCGGTCTGCAGCATGAACCGTCCTGGTGGCACGACCTGTACGAGGCGCTCGCGCCGCTCGTGTCCACGGGACGCGAGGTCGAGGAACTGGGTGCGCTGCCGATTCCGCGGTCGGACGGCCGGATGTCGGTCGGGGTTCGCGGCCTTTTCGTCAGCGATCGCATCGCGACCCCGATGCGGTGGATTCCCACCGTCCACACCGACGCCCGCCACTCGCTGCTGGAACGTCTGGGCGTGCAGGAACTTTCCGTCACCGATGCGCTGGCCGACCCGGCGCTGCGGGTGCTGATCGAGGACATCGACCCCGAGGGCGCCGGTGACGACGGGTTGGCCGCCGAGATCTGTGCGGTACTGCGCGCCGACCCGGACGCGGCGGTACCGACGTGGCTGGCCACCCTGCCGCTGCTCGACACGGACGGCGAACTCCGTCCCGCCGATGAACTCCTGCTTCCCGACAGTCCGCTCCTCTCGGTCCTCGTCGACGATCATCCGTTCGGCGTCGTCGACGACGAGGTCGTCTCCGAGTGTGGCGCAGGCGAACTGCGACGGCTTGGCGTCGGGTGGGGTTTCCTCACCGTCGACGACGAGCTGCCGGTCGCTCCCGACCACGACCTCCCCGATGAGGAGGACTGGTGGGACACGCTGCCCGACGCGCCCGAAAGGCTCACCGCGGTACGCGATCTCGACCTGATCGACGACCGGTCCTGGTCCGAGGCGCTGACCATGATGGCGACAGACGAGGACATCGCGCCGCTGCTCGCCGACCGGGACGGGTACACCTCCTGGTGGTTGCGTCGGCACGCCGAGGTCGACGGGTTGCTGCTGGGGGAGTACCGCGCACCGTCGGACGAGATCCTCGCCGGGATCATCGACCCCCTCGACCATCCGCACGCCGACGCGCTGGTCGGTGCGCTCGCACGCCTGGAACCCGACACCGCCGTCGATGCCGACCTCCTGCTGACCCGCCTCGGCGATCCGGAGCGGGACATCTCCGCCGGTGCCGCGGTGATGGTGCACGCCGCCGTGGTCGCGGCGTGCCGTCGCGGCGTCATCGATCCCGCGGATGTCGAGGTGCCCGAACGGGTTCGGACGATCGCCGGCATCGTCACCGAACGCGCGGTCGTCGTCGACCAGCCGTGGTTCCTGCAGGCCGTGCCGGACCTGGAGGCGGTTCTCGCCGGACCGACGATCACTCCCGCCGACGCCGAGGTCCTGGCGACGCTGCTCGACCTGCCGCTCGGTTCCGAGGAGTACACCGCGACCGTCCGCGACCCCGGCGACACCGCGACCTGGGCCCACCCCGAGGCGGTGCGTTTCGGTGCCGAACGCGGGGTCGAGGTACCGCGTGGCCAGGTGCGGTTGCATGACGAGTTGTGGATTGGGGTGCGCGACGGGGACTCGCACAGCGAGGTCCGCGTGCGCTGGTGGGTCGAGGACGGGGTCACGCATCTCGAGCGGCGTGCGGCTCCTACGTCCTGAAGCCGGACCGATGTCGCACGCAACTCCTGCTCCCTGAGGTGCGAGGAGCGATAGCGACGAGCCTCGAAGGGCCGGCGACGCATGTCACCAGGCCTTCGTGGCTCGTCGCTTGCGCTCCTCACACCTCAGGCGCCAGGGGCCTCCCCGCGTCGATCCCCGCGGTGAGGATGCTCGCGAGCTGGCGGTATGCGGCGGCGTCGTCGAGGCCGGTGGCGGCCCACACCTCGCGGCGCTGGATGCGACTCATCATCGAGGCGGCGAGGTCGGCGGCGAAGGCGGCGTCGATGTTGCGGAAGTCGCCCGCGGCGACACCGTCGGCGATCAGCTTCTGTACCCGGGTCGCGGCCGCGGCGGTGTTGAGTTCGTAGAGCGAGCGGGTCGGGGTGAAGGCGTCGAGGTCTCGCATGAACGCCTCCGACGCCGGTGACAGCGCCTCACCGACGGCGACCAGGTATGCGATGACCCGCTCGCGTGGGCTGTTCGACGCCGCGACCCGCGCTTCGACCTGCTCGGTCGCGGTGCGGAAGAAGTGGGTGACGGTGGCCGTGACCAGCTGTTCCTTGCTCGCCGCGAGGGTGTAGAGGGTCGACTTGGAGCACCTGAGCTCGGCGGCGATGTCGGCGATCGACAGGTGGGCGAAACCGTCGCGCAGGATCAGCTCGAGCAGGGCGTCGAACAGGGCGGCACGACGCCGCGTCGCGAACCCCTCGCGTGGCATACGACTCCTCCCGACTACGTCGGCTGTACTGACCGCTTCCGAAATAGTACTGTGCAGAGGACTTGAGTACTAGTTTGATTACCTGAGCTCCCTGACATGGAGGTACCGATGCCGGTCGACCGTCTGCTCCCCAACGACGAGGCTCGCGACCTGATCGCGCTGGTCCGCGACATCGCCGACAAGCGGATGAAGCCGATCGTCGACCAGCACGAGAAGGATCGGCAGTACCCGGAGGGGCTGTTCGCCGAACTGGGTGAGGCCGGCCTCCTCGGCCTGCCGTACCCGACCGAGTGGGACGGCGGCGGTCAGCCGTACGAGGTCTACCTGCAGGTGCTCGAAGAACTCGGTGCGCGCTGGGCGTCGGTCGCGGTAGCTGTCAGCGTCCACGGCCTCGCGTGCCATCCGCTGTTCAACTTCGGTACCGAGGAGCAGAAGCAGCGCTGGCTCCCGGATCTGTTGAACGGCAAGCTGATCGGCGCCTACAGCCTGAGTGAGCCGCAGGCCGGGTCCGACGCCGCGGCGCTCGCGTGCCGCGCCACCCCCACCGAGGGTGGTTACACCATGACCGGCTCCAAGGCATGGATCACCCACGGCGGTATCGCCGACGTCTACAACGTCTTCGCGCGGACCGGCGAAGGATCGAAGGGCATCTCCTGCCTCTTCGTCGCCCGCGACACCGAGGGTCTGACCTTCGGCAAGCCCGAGGACAAGATGGGTCTGCACGCGGTCCCGACCACCGGGGCGTCGTACGACAACGCCTTCATCGACGAGGATCGTCGTCTCGGTGCCGAGGGACAGGGCCTGCAGATCGCGTTCTCCGCGTTGGACTCCGGGCGGCTCGGCATCGCGGCCGTGGCGACCGGGCTGGCGCAGGCGGCTCTCGATGCGGCGGTGGATTACGCGCAGGAGCGAGCCGCGTTCGGCCGCAAGATCATCGACCATCAGGGTTTGTCGTTCGTGCTGGCCGACATGGCCGCCGCCGTCGACTCGGCGCGCGCCACCTACCTCGACGCGGCGCGTCGTCGTGATGCGGGAATGGAATACTCGCGGGCGGCGGCCACCGCGAAGCTCGTCGCGACCGACGCCGCCATGAAGGTCACCACCGATGCGGTGCAGGTCTTCGGCGGCTACGGCTACACCCGCGACTTCCCGGTCGAGCGCTACATGCGCGAGGCGAAGATCACGCAGATCTTCGAGGGCACCAACCAGATCCAGCGTCTCGTGATCGGGCGTGCGCTCGCGAAGTGACGTCCCGGCGAACCCCGGACCCGCTGCAGGATCGCGACCTCCCGCCGCGCACCGACCCACCCCACGCCGGTTGAGCCGACACCGACCGAAGCGAGGCGTCGTGTCGAAACCGGACACAACCAGCAGATGGGCGTGCGTCACGGCCGGCCAGCGCTTCTGGGTCGGGCTCGTGATCATGCGAGCGGCCGGGGCCGCCTGGGCGCCTGCTCATCGGTCGAGGTAGTAGAAGGCGCGGCCGTCGAGCCGACGGAAACGCGGTCCACCGAGCTTGATGAGCAGCTTGAGGATGCCGGGGATGCGGGCGAACACCACCTGGCGGTCGGCGTCGGACAGACCCTTGACCATCATCGGGCTCATCCTCAGCATCTCGCCCAGGCCCGACTGCTTGCCCATCTTGGCCTCGAACTCCTCCCAGTCGTGCATCGTCATCCGGCGCTGCACGATGGCGATCGCGTCGGTCTCCTCGTGGGCGAGGTGATCGCCGAGGATCGGCTGGGCGCGGACGAGTGCGTCGACCAACTCGGAACGGGTCTGCTCGTCGGCGTGGGCGGCCATCGTCGTGAACCCGGCGTGGCACTCCTCGAGGATCGGGTCGATCTGGTCGTGTTCGGCATCCATCGCCTCGAGGACGCGCTTCTCGGCGTCGTCGCAGCGCTCCTCGAGCAGCGGCCACAGCTCGACGTCCTCGCCGTTGTGATGGTGATGAAGTGCCGTGGCGAACATCGTCCAACGGTCGGCGAGAGCGCGCCAGGTGCCGGCGTCGTCGAGCTTGGTGCGGGGTACGGCCGCGGCGAAGTCGGCGAGGTCGCGTCGGAACGCGTGGTGGAGGACGTACATCATGAACGGGTCGATCGGCCCGTTGGGCGCGGCGGCCTGACCGGGGAGGCGGAGCTGGATCGGGAACGTGGTGGCGGCGGGGTGGGTCGTCATCGGGTGGGTCCTCATCTGGTGTGTGGGGTTCGGGCTGACGGTGACCACTGTCGGTCTCGCCTCTTGTGGCGCACTTGAAGACGGCTTGAGCGTCGGGTTTCGGCAGGTCACGACGTGCGCGGCGTCGGTCGGTCGAACGATCGCGGCGTCGGGTTAGGGTCGGTGCAGTCAGAGTCGGTCGCGCTACCGGCACGCCGGAGGAGAGGAAGGTCGGACCGATGTTCCTGTCGCCGACGACGATCGACGAGAACGTGTGGGACTGGGTCGTGCGGAATCGCGCCGAGCCGTGGAACACGATCGCCGAGTTCGTCACGCTTCTCGGCAACACCCTGATCCTGACCACACTCACCGTCCTGGCGGTGATCGGCCTGGCGGCCGCCGGTCGGCGCGTCGACGCCGTGTACCTCGGCGTCGGAACCCTCCTCGGTTACGCACTGATGCAGGGACTCAAATTCGGGTTCGCGCGCAACCGGCCGCCGATCGAGGACCGGTTGCTGAACATCGACTCGTTCTCCTATCCGTCGGGCCACGCGATGATGACGATGATCGTGTTCGGTCTGTGCGCGGTGGTGGCGTACCGCTGCTTCGCGTGGGTGCGCGGGCATCGGTGGATTCTTCTGCTCGCACCGCTGCTGTCGATTCTCGTGGGGCTCACCCGAATTGAGCTCGGCGTGCACTGGACGACAGATGTGGTGTCCGGCTGGATCTTCGGGGTGCTGTGGGTCGCGCTGTGCACCTGGGTGCTCGCACGGTACGAAACGCGGAGGCGTGCAGACGTTCCCACCGCCGGCGCGAGCTGACCCGGGAAATCGTCCGGGCAGGGGATAGTTCGGACGCGTGCGATTGGGATTGACTGTGAAGATGTCGCATCCGGGTCCGCCGTCCGATGGGGATGCCGACGCGCCCCGGCCATCCGATGAGTCGCCGACGTCCATCCAACCTGCGCGTCCCACGGTGGGACCCGGGGTCTCGCTGAACAAGGACAGTCGCCCGGACCCGCACGCGACGACGCCCTCCGGCGCCGGGCCGGCGCAACCCGACCCGTACGCGTCGACGCAGTTCGGCCAGAATCCCCATCCGCCCGCCGGCATCGCGCCCCCGATGGGACCGCCCGGGTATCCACCGCCCGGCTACCAACCGCCGGGATACCAACCACCCGGCCGGCAGCCGCCGCCGGGGTATCCACCTCCCGGGTATCCACCGTCCGGTTGGCAGCCGCCACCTCCGCGCCGGTCGAACACCAAGGCGTATGTCATCACCGGGATCGCATTGGCATGCGTGCTCGCCCTCGTCGTGGGTGGCGTCGTGTGGTGGAAGACGACGCAGTCCGCGGAGGAGCCCGACCTGCTCGCCGGACAGTTGACGGGGTCGTATCCCACGGCGCCGAGTGCGGTGTGGACCGTCGAGTCGGGATCGTTCGGGGCGGACTCGTATGTGTCACCGCTGACGATGGAATCGTCATACGAGACCCTGGGCGCGGTACACGACGACCAGACACTCGTGACCCTGCTCCGAGCGGACCGCGGGAGCTCGTCCTCCGGACACCGTGTGCTGGGGATCGATGTCGCATCGGGAAAACGGTGGATGTTCGACGAGCCGGTGTCGTCATGTTCCGACGCGATCGTCGATCACACCATTGCGTGTCTCGGCAACGCGGGCGCTCACTTCATCGACACGCGAACCGGACGCTCGGCCGGCAGTGTGCCGGTCCCGGGGTCGGCCTTCGGCATCGCGTTCAACGGCAGCGCGGCATTCGTGCGGCAGTTCGGTGGCGGGCAAGGCCAGATGACGCTGATCAAGCTGACGCCACAGGGCACCGAGTGGCAGAAGACGGTGACCCTTCCCGAGGCATTACCGAGCGGGGACTCGTCGCAGTTCACGGCGACTGACAAGTTCGTCGCAAGCGCTGACGGCGTCATCGGGGTGGTGTCGGCCGACGACGGACGTGTGGTCTATACGAGCCCCGGTCGGACCGGCATCGGACGCCTTGCGGACGGCTCGCTGATGTTGTTGAGCGGCAGCATGAACGGTGGGCAGCCGCAGAACGGGCCGGTCGTGCACCTGCGCGCCGACGGCACCACTGCAGAATTCCCGGGCGTCTACCTGGCGGTCGCATCTGTCGCGACACCCGGCCAGCGTGACCGGGTGCTGGCTGGTGGCGCGTACGTCGATCTCCGCGACGGCGAGACCGCATGGTCGATTCCCGACTTCACCAACGGCATCGTCACGGGGTTCGTCGCCGATGACCGTGAGTTCGTCTACCTGCACAGTGGGCAAGTCGTGTCGCTGGACGCCGACAGTGGCCGGCCGCGCTGGACTGCCCCGGCGGGTGCGTATGGAGGACGGACGGGTGAAGGGGTCACCGACGGTGAACGCGTCATCGTGCCGTCCCGTGACAACGGTGTCGTCGCCATCGATCTGGCGACCGGGTCCACGGTGTGGTCGATGCCGCCGACCGCGATCGGGAACGTTGTCGCGCAGGACGACACCTACGTCGACCCGGCACGCACCTTCGCCATCGGCGACCGTCTGGTCACGCTGACCTCGACCACGATCACCGGATTCGCCCCGACGGGTCCGCGCGCGATCGTCCCGGGCACCACCCGGGCGAGCGACCGCGGCTCCGGCGGTGGGGGAACGGAGTACGTGACACCGTGCGGGTCGCCGCCGGTCTTCACCCCGCAGTCGTTCCGCACCGCCACCGGTGGCCTCGTCGTCACGATGAGGGTCACCGCGAAGTGTCCCGGCGGGGACGTCCTGTTCGGTCCGCAGACCCGGATCACCATCTCCGATGGCGGGGGTCTGGTCGCGTCGGGCATCTTCGACTTCCAGCGATCCCCGCTCGCCGTCCCGGCGCCCGATGGTGGTGGCGCCCTCGATCTCGAGCTGACCTACCCGCCGGGCAGTTTCTTCCGGTTGCCCGACACGCTGAACGGAAGCGGACCGAGTTCGGGTTCTGCCGGTGGCTCCGGCTCGGGTTCGGCTGGGGGACAGTATCTCGTCGACTGTGACAAGGGCCCGACGCCGGGGCCGCCACCTTCGCTTGCCACGCCGGGCTCGGGCATGCCGGCGGCATCGTCGGTCGCCACGGGCGGCGCGTTCCCGGCCGGCACGGATGTGACCGCGACCAGCGTCGACGCCCTTCGCCTGCAAGCCGACGCCGACCGCGCCTTCATCCTCGCCAACCTGAACAACCGCTGGGTTGCCCAGCTCAGCTCGAAACGTCCGGGTCTGGTGGCCGACGGTCGTACCTGGGACGATCAGGCCATCCTCGACGAGTTCCTCGCACTTCGTCTGCGGTTCAACGATGTTCGGTTGCTGTGGAGTGATGAGTGGCCGGTGTTCTCGTACCAGGGCTGGTGGGTGACGGTCGCGGCGGCGACGTTCCCCGGCCCGGTGGAGGCGAACAACTGGTGCCGAACCCAGGGCTTCGACCCCGACCACTGCTTCGCCAAACTCGTGAGCACCACGGCCGGACCGGACGGCTCGACGCTGTACTGGAAGTAGCCGCCGGAAAGGGCTCCTCCGCGATACGGTCGGGGAATGGATTTCTCTCCGTCCCCACGGTCCGCCGAGCTCACCGAGCGAGTGCGGGCGTTCGTCACCAACGAGATCGAACCCGTCGAATCCCGGATCCACCAGGACATCAAGGAACGGCGCGACGGGGACGGCGATCCTTGGACGCCGTCGCCGATCATCGCCGAACTGCAGGCGAAGGCGCGTTCTGAGGGCCTGTGGAACCTCTTCCTGCCCGCTGCGCACGCCGGTCGCTACGCCGCCGACTTCGGGACCGACGGGGGAGAGGGCCTGTCCAACGTCGACTACGCCCCGATCGCCGAGGCGATGGGATCGTCGGCGCTGTCGCCGGTCATCTTCAACTGCAACGCCCCCGACACCGGAAACATGGAAGTTCTGCTTCGGTACGGCTCCGAGGAGCAGCGGGAGCGCTGGCTGGAACCGCTGCTGCGCGCCGACATCCGCAGCGCCTTCTGCATGACCGAGCCGGCGGTTGCCTCCTCGGATGCCACCAACATGGCCGCGTCGGCCGTGCTCGACGGTGACGACGTGGTCATCAACGGCACCAAGTGGTTCTCCACCGGTGTCGGGCACCCCGACTGCAAGGTCCTGATCTTCATGGGCGTCACCGACGCCGAGGCCGACCGCAAGTCGCGCCACACCATGGTCCTCATCCCGACCGACACGCCCGGCGTCACGATCGACCGGATGCTCACCACCATGGGCTATTTCGACGAGCCGTTCGGCCACGGCGAGGTGTCCTTCACCGACGTCCGCGTCCCGGCGTCGAACATCCTCCTGGGACCGGGCCGCGCCTTCGAGATCGCCCAGGGTCGCCTCGGCCCGGGACGTGTGCATCACTGCATGCGAGCGATCGGCCTGGCCGAACGCGCACTGGAACTCGGTGTCCGCCGGGCACTCTCGCGGGAGGCGTTCGGTAAGCAACTGGCCCGGCTCGGTGGTAACAGCGAACGGATCGCCGATGCCCGCATCGCGATCAACCGCTCGCGCCTGCTGGTCCACCACGCCGCCTGGCTGCTCGACCAGGGCATGTCGCGGGAGGCATTGTCCGCGGTTAGCGAGATCAAGGTCGAGGTCCCGAACATGGCCCTGTCCGTCATCGACATGGCCATCCAGCTCCACGGCGGTGCCGGCCTCACCGACGACTTCCCGCTCGCGCAGGCCTGGGTCGGTGCACGTTCGCTGCGCCTGGCCGACGGTCCGGATGAGGTGCACCGCAACGTCGTTGCCCGCCTGGAACTCGGTAAGTACCGCTGACCGCGGCCCGCCCACACACATTCACGAACGAGAAGGGTGACTTCCCACGATGGCTGACCAGGTGACCGAGGCGCGCGAGGTGCGGGACGAGGACGCGTTCGACGTCGAGGCGGTGGCCTCGTGGCTGCGGACCGCGGCGCCGGACGTCGAGGGCCTCGACGCGGTGCCCGAGGTGCGGCAATTCGCCGGTGGCGCTTCCAATCTCACCTACCTGCTGCGGTACCCGACGCGGGACCTGATCCTGCGCCGGGCCCCGCGCGGTACCAAGGCGCGCGGCGCGCATGACATGCGCCGCGAGTACCGCATCCAGTCCGAACTCTCCGGGGTTATCCGGTACATCGCACCGATGGTCGCCTTCTGCGACGACGATTCGGTCCTCGGCGCCGACTTCTACGTCATGGGTCGCATCGACGGCGTCATCCCGCGCAAGGAGTGGCCCGCCGACGTCCCGCTCGACGGCGATCAGGCACGGCAACTCTGCTTCAACTTCATCGACACGCTCGTCGAGGTGCATTCGGTCGACCCGGCGAAGACCGGTCTCGGCGACCTCGGGAAGGGACTCGGCTACGTCCGGCGCCAGGTCGACGGCTGGACCGCCCGGTTCCGCAACGCGCACACCGACGACGTGCCCGATTTCGAGGCGGCGATGGCGTGGCTGGCCGACAACCAGCCCGACGATGTGGCGAACTGCATCATCCACAACGACTTCAAGCTCGACAACGTGGTGCTCGACAAGGATGACCCGACGAAGGTCATCGGCATCCTGGACTGGGAGATGGCCACGCTGGGTGATCCGCTGATGGATGTCGCGGGGTCGATGGCGTACTGGATCCAGGCCGACGATCCCGACGACCTACAGCTCATGCGCCGCGTCCCGACGAACCTGCCGGGGATGATCACGCGTGCGGAGTTCGTCGAACGATACTGCGAGCGTATGGGTTTCGAGATGTCGGCGGAGCGGTGGCGGTGGTACGAGGCGTTCGGACTCTTCCGGGCCGTCGTCATCGCGCAACAGATCTACTACCGCTACTACCACGGGCAGACCACCAACAAGGAGTTCGAACGACTGGGTTACGCGGTGGGCATCATCGGCAAACGCCTGAACGAGATCGTCGCCGGCTGACCGGCCGGGACGACCCGCCGTAGCGGGCCTCTACAGTGAACTCGTGACGGCCTCGCCGCGTTCGATCGCGCCCCTGTACCTCGCGGGTTTCACCACGGCATTCGGCGCGCACGGCGTCGCGACGGTTCTCGGTTCCGAAAGCGACGACATCGGACTGTCGCTGCTGGGCCTGGGCCTGGTGCTCGCGTTGTACGACCTCGCCGAGGTGGTTCTCAAACCGCTGTTCGGGGCTCTGAGCGATCGCATCGGGGCCAAACCGGTGATCCTCGGCGGGCTGATCGCCTTCGCGGTGGCGTCGTTGATCGGCGTGGCGACCGCGACGCCGCTGGCTCTCGCGCTCGCCCGGCTCGGGCAGGGCGCCGCGGCGTCCGCGTTCTCGCCCGCTTCGTCGGCGGCGGTGGCCCGCCTGGCGGGACGAGAACGATTGGGGCACTACTTCGGTCGGTACGGCGCGTGGAAGAGCCTGGGCTATGTGTTCGGACCCCTGCTCGGCGTCGGACTCGTGTACCTGGGCGGGATTCGGTCGCTGTACGCGGCACTCGCGGTCCTCGGTCTCGCCGCCGCCGTCTGGGTGGCCGTCGCATTGCCCGCGCCGCCCGTGCTGCCCCGGCAGCGATACACCCTCGCCGACCTGGCCCGTCAGACGACCGAACGCGGCTTCCTCATCCCCACGATGCTGCTCGCGACCACGACCGCGATTCTCGGTGTCGCCGTGGGCTTCCTACCGCTACTGGCCTCGCGCGAGGGTCTGCCGTCGTTCGTCGGCGCGGCGGCGGTCGCGGTTCTCGCCCTGGTGTCCGCCGTCGTCCAGCCGATGGTCGGGCGGTATCGGGACGAAGGCCGGGTGACCATCCGAACCGGAGCCCTGGCCGGGATGGCCGTCGGCGCGGCCGCACTGATACTCGTCGCGTTCGTGCCCCACGCCGCGACATTGCTCGTCGCAGCCGCGGCGATCGGGATGACGGTCGGCGGTGTCACGCCGTTGGCCTTTGCCCACCTCGCCGACTCGACGCCCGACGAGCGGATGGGTCGCACGATGGGCAACGCCGAACTCGGCCGCGAGGTGGGTGACGCCGGCGGGCCGCTGATGGTCGGGGCCATCGCCACCTTCGCGACCCTGCCCATCGCGCTGCTCGCCCTCGCGGTGGTGGCCCTAGGCATCGGGGCAACCGGGCGACAAGCCCTGCGCCCGGTCGACGACCCGGCCTAGGTCCTCTTCGTGAGCTGACCTTGGATGGCTCTCCCGTGGGCGTCGGGTCGGTTGATCAGAGGGTTCCCCGTGGTTGGGCCTCGGGCATCGTGGGTACGGCGCTGTCGGCGCGGCGCCAGCGGACTGTCCATGCGCCGGGTGCCCGTCCCGGATTCGCTCGCGTCGACACCGTGCGCTCTGGTAGTCATATATGAAACCTGATTGGGGGCCTGGGTGAGTGCAGCGACGATCCTGCTGATCGTTCTCGGGGTGTTGGTGGTGCTCGGCGTGCTCGGGCTCATCGCGCTGTTCGTCCTGCATGGGCTGGCCGGCAACCCCGGCCGGTTCGCGGTGCGGGAGCTCGCGCTCGACGAGGTCGACGACTACATCGATCGCCGGGCGTCGTTCGCGATCACCTTGCAGGAGACGACGCCGCTGTCGCGCCGCGAGGTGTGGGAGCGGCTCACCGAGGCCGAGTACCTCTCGAGCCTGCCGTTCCTCACCGGGCCGCGATGGATCACTGCCGAGGCGGGGGCTGTTGCCGTCGACTTGCGGCGGACGATGTCGGGCACCATCCTGTCGGTCGAGGAGCGGCTCGCCGCGGTCACCGAGCACGAGCAACTCGTCCTGGTGGGCACGGGGATCTCGCTGCCGTTCGCGATCAAGAACTTCGCCGAGCGATTCACCATCACCGACGGCGCACGGCTCGACACCGCCACGGTGACGTGGGAGATCGCCGGGTCGCCGCGGTGGGTCGGCTGGTTGCCGTGGCGGTGGGGTGTGCCGTTCATCCGGCCAGTGCTCGGATTTGTCCTGCGTCACGTCCTCCGGCTCAAGCCGTTCCGGCGTCCGAGCGCAGGGGAGAACCGCAGCGGCGCGTCGGGAATCGCGGACCCGATCTAGTCCAGACCCTCCTGCGCACCGCGGGCGCCTCGGCGGACGCCGGCCCGCTGGACCAGCACGATCGTGGTGCCGAGAAGGCCGACGCCGAGCCCGACGAGACAGATCCGGAGTGCGTTGCCGCCGCCCACATCGTTGACCGCGACGACCACCGTCGCCACCAGCCAGGCCACCATCCCGACCACGATCACCGGCTCGGGAGCACGCAGCACGCGCGGTAGTTCGGGGACGTCGACTGTATCGGCCATGAGACAAAGGGTAGCTTTCCACAGGTGCCCAAAGATGTCCCGAGTGAGGCCCGCGACCTGACACCCGCCGACACCTCGACCGCGGAGGCGACCGCTGCGGCCGACGCAGGTGTTGCCGGCCCGGCAACGGTCGACACCGGCCCCGCGACCACCGCAGGCCCTGCGTCCACGACGCCCAACGGTCGACTCGACCGTTTCTTCAAGATCTCCGAGCGCGGATCGACGATCAACCGCGAGTTCCGCGGCGGCCTGGTCACGTTCTTCACGATGGCCTACATCGTGGTGCTCAACCCGATCATCATCGGCGGCATCCCCGGCGGCGACAAGAACGCCGACGTGCTCGGCAACGTGCTGCCGCTGGCGCAGGTCGCCGCGGTCACCGCACTGGTCGCGGGCGTGATGTCGATCCTGTTCGGTCTCGTCGCCAACTATCCGTTCGCGATCGCCGCCGGTCTCGGAATCAACAGTCTTCTCGCAGTCTCGATCGCGCCCGAGGTGACGTGGCCGGAGGCGATGGGTCTCGTCGTGGTCGACGGCATCATCATCGTGCTGCTGGCGGTGACGGGATTCCGCACGGCGGTGTTCAACGCGGTGCCGACCGAGCTCAAGGCGGCCATCGCCGCCGGCATCGGCGCGTTCATCGCGTTCATCGGCTTCGTCGACGCCGGCTTCGTCAGACGCATCCCGGACGCCGCCGGAACCACGGTTCCGGTCCAGCTGGGCAGCGACAACTCGATCGCCACCATCCCGACGCTGATCTTCGCCCTCGGCGTCCTGATCATGGGTGTCCTGGTGGTACGGAAGGTCCCGGGCGGTCTGCTGATCGGGATCGCGATCACCACCGTCCTGTCGGTCGTGCTCGAGCGCATCTTCGACTACGGCTCCAGCATGGACAACCCGTCGGGCTGGGGCCTCACCGTGCCCGACATCCCCACCGCGCTGGGCGGATTGCCCGACCTCAGCCTCGTCGGAGATGTCGACCTGTTCGGCGCGTTCACCCGCATCGGTGTGCTGGCGGCGTCGGTGTTCGTGTTCGCTCTCGTCCTGTCCAACTTCTTCGATGCGATGGGGACGATGACCGGCCTCGGCAAGGAGGCCGGCCTGGCCGACGAGAAGGGCAACCTCCCCGGCATCGGCCGTGCGCTGGTGGTCGAGGGGACCGGCGCCATCGCCGGCGGTGCCGCGTCGGCGTCGTCGAACACCGTCTTCGTCGAATCGGCCTCGGGTATCGCCGAGGGCGCGCGGACGGGTCTGGCGAACGTCGTCACCGGCGTGCTGTTCCTGGTCGCCATGTTCCTCACCCCGATTTACGAGGTGATCCCGCTCGAGGCGATCGCACCGGCTCTCGTGGTGGTGGGTGCGATGATGATCGGGCAGTTGACGGCAGTCGACTTCCGTCGTTTCGACTTCGCGCTGCCGGCCTTCCTGACCGTGGTGACGATGCCCTTCACGTACTCCATCGCGAACGGAATCGGTATCGGCTTCATCAGCTGGGTCGTGATGGCCACCGCCTCCGGCAAGGCACGCTCGGTCCATCCGCTGCTGTGGCTGGTGGCCGCGGTCTTCGTCGCCTACTTCGCTCGTGGACCGATCTCCGACCTCATCAGCTAACGCCTGTAGTCAAAATTTGCGACCGGTTTGTCATCCACCCGGGTCAATTTGCTTTGCTTAGGGATCTGGGCGTCGATACCTGCCCTACTCTGGGGTAATGCATTCACCGTATGGTGACGGAAGTCTATCCGGCGACCTGTCGCTCGCCGTCGTACGTCTCGCGCGACGCCTGAGGGGGCGGCGCGAGAACAAGCTGGTCTCGCTGACGCAGCTCTCCGCCCTCTACACGTTGCACCACGAAGGTCCGATGACCCCTGGTGCTCTCGCCGCGGCTGAGAGGGTGCGCCCCCCGTCGATGACGAGGGTGATCGCGTCGCTGTCGGATCTGGGCATGATCAAGCGCGAACCTCATCCGACCGACGGGCGTCAGGCCATCGTGACCCTCTCGCAGGACGGGGTGGAGGTCATCAAGGAAGAGCTGGCGGCCCGCGAGGCCTGGCTGAGCGACCGGCTGCGCGAACTGTCGCCGGACGAACGGGACGCCCTGCGCGAGGGCGTGATCATCTTCAACAAGATCCTCGGTAAGCCGGACTCCGACGTGCAGCACACCCGGGCGGTCTAGTCTGCTCCCTGAGGAGTCCCGGAGCTTGCGGAGGGACGTCTCTTTGCTCCCTGAGGAGTCCTGGAGCTTGCGGAGGGACGTCTCGAAGGGTCAGAAGAACGTGCCGGAGAACGGTGCGCGATCGGTGGTGAAGGCCTGGTCCAGAGCTCGAAGCGTTGTCGGGGAGTCGACGCTGAGCCGGCCGGCCGCCGCGAAGGCCGACGGTCGTGTGCCGCCGAGATAGATGCTCGACAGTACCGAGGTGTCCATCTTCACTGTGGGCGTTGCGGTTTCGGCCGCCGGCGCGACGATCGCGTCGCCGCCGCGCGCGGACACCGTGAAAACCCCTCCGTGACCACGGAACTCGTCGGTGACCTCGATGACGGCATCGAGGTCGGCGGCGTACTTCCGCGATCCCAGCGCGGCCGGGATGTCGAGGATGCGTAGCCACATCTCGTCGCGCAGGCCGGTGATCGACACATCTCGCGCGTTGATCAGCTTGTGGCGCAACGGGTCGTCGACCGGGATGGTCGCGGTCAGTGACGGGATCAGGTCGAGGTTGGTCAGCACCCGCCACAGGTCGGAGTGGGCGTCGTCGGTGACGGCGAAGACCTCGTTCACCTCGCCCCGTACGCCGCCGTTCTCGTTCTTGTAGATGCGGTAACTGGCGTAGCCGTCGTCGTGCAGCAGGTAATGCAGTCCGCTCGCGGGCAGCGGACGCTCCGACGGCCGGTCGGCGAGGATCGGGGCCCACCAGGCGGGGGTCCGGGTGAGCGCGCCGGGGGTGGTGAGCGTCCAGCGTGCATGGAGATCGGGTACGGCAGCGGCGATCTCGTCGACGTCGGCGAAGCGCACGGTCGCGTCCTTCGGCTGATCGCCGCGCATCGGTGCATGACCGGGCGTGATCGACACGGTGTTGGAGAAGCACGCCGGACCGAACCCGAAGCGTTCGTAGATGGTGCCCTCACTCGCGGTCAGGATCGCGAACGTGTAGTTCTCGGCCTCCCACTGCCCGAACAGCTCGGTCAGCATCGTGCGCAGGATTCCACGACGACGATGCGTCGACGCCACGGACACCCACGACAGTCCGGCGGCGTCGGCCACACCGGCGCCGGGTAACGACATCGACATCCGGTAGAACATCGACACCCCGACGAGCGGCTTCGACGGGAGGCCGGTGTCGCGCACCAGGACGATGTCGTCGTCGGCGACCTTGCCGCGAAGGTCGGCGCGCTCGTCGTCGGGCAGTGGATTGCGCATGGCGAATGCACGGGCATCGGTGGTGATGATGTCGTCCCAGTCGGCGTCGGTGGCGCGCTGGAGGGACAGACGTGACGTCGGGGTCGAGACGCTGTTGGTCACGAGTTCAAGATTTCCACATCGGCGGGGCCGGGGTACTCATCGGGTGTTCGAACGGGTGTCGCAGGTCACGTACGGCCCGGGTGGCACACTGTTCCGGTGCCCGGGCTCGCAGTGGAAGTGATCGACATCGACGACCCGCAGGATCCCCGGGTCGAGGACTTCCGTGACCTCAACTCGGTGGACCGCCGACCCGACCTCCCGGTTCTGCCCGGCGGACGCCCGGGACGCGGTTTGGTCATCGCCGAAGGCGTGCTCGTCGCGCAGCGCATGATCGCCTCGAGGTTCGCCGCCCACGCCCTTCTCGGCGTCGACAAGCGTCTGAAGGAACTCGACGACGATCTGCGCGACCCGTCGCTGTCGGGTGTCCCGTTCTTCCGGGCCTCGGCCGAGGTGATGGCCGAGATCGTCGGGTTCCATCTCAACCGCGGCGTCCTCGCCGTCGCGCGACGCCCCGAGGTGCTCTCGGTGCCGGACATCGTCGAGACCGCTCGCACCGTGGCGATCCTCGAAGGCGTCAACGATCACGAGAACATCGGCTCGATCTTCCGCAACGCCGCCGGCCTGGGCGTCGATGCCGTCCTGTTCGGTCAGGGCTGCGCCGACCCGTTGTACCGGCGTTGCGTGCGCGTCTCGATGGGTCATGCCCTGCTGGTGCCGTTCGCGAAGTTCGACGAGTGGCCCCGTGGTCTCGACGAACTGCGTTCCCGCGACTTCCGTCTCGTCTCGATGACCCCGGACCCCGACGCGGTGACCCTCGCCGAGGCGGTCGACGCCGAGAAGATCGGATTCCTGGTGGGCGCCGAAGGGCCCGGCCTCACCGCGTCGGCGATGGCGTCGACGGATGTGAAGGCCCGCATCCCGATGAGTCGCGGAACCGACTCGCTCAACGTTGCGACAGCCGCGGCCGTCGCGTTCTACGAGCGTGTCCGGTCGGGCACGATGGGGGAGTGAACACTCCCGAACCGTTCGATCGGAATGGCGAGCCCACTCCGTGGGTGGGGCACACCGAGCCCACGCCCTGGGCGCTCGGCATCGTCGTATCCGCCGTCTGTGCACTCTTCGGGGCGTTCGTGCTCGTCGGGATCTACGAACTGATCGGTGGCATCCTGAAGTTCCTCGGCATCGCCGCGGTGCTCGTCGTCGCCGGCGGCCTCGGCTGGACCCTCTGGGAGTTCCGCTACCGCCTCGTATGGCGCTGGATCGTGTGGGGCCTGCTCATCGGCTTCCTGGCCGGGGTCACGTCGTCGATCGCCTTGCTGATCATGGGTCGGTAGCTCTCCCGCCAGGCAGTCCGGGCTCATCTACCAGACACCACCGACAGTGCCGAGCCGATGAGTGGACTTCGAGATTCGTTGCACAACAGGGGATTCGCGGGTAGAGTCGAACATGTATCCCCCTCTTGACGTTTTCGTGGGCCACTATTGGTGCGGCAGAACGGGACATGCACCGCCTCGGGTGAGGGTGGCCATGGCTGTGAGAGCTTCTGGGGAGTGAAATCCGTAGGCTCGTTTGGTCAGCGCTCTCAGGTGGGTGTTGGTGGCTTCGGCCCGGGCGTTCGATAAGCCCACGACAACCGAGTTGTAGATCTGGACCTGCTGCTGTCGTACCGATTTTGATAGACCGACGAATTCGATGATTCGACTGTGTTCTGCCCGATGCAGCCAGAGTTCGAGCCGTCGCCACGCACCAGAATGGGTCCCGGTGACGATGTGGCGGAGTTCCTCTTTCAGCTGGTAGGCGCGGGCGAGTTCGCTATTGGCGCGTTTGACGACCAGCTCGCATGTCCGCTGTTGAGCTGGCGTGAGGTTTTCGGGGTTCTTCAACAACGCCCATCTCAGATGCCGACGATCGGTGTTCGAGAGTCCGCGGACACGGTGGAGGACTCGGCTGCGGCACCGGTCCACGGCCCGCGTCGCCCACTGGACGACATGAAACGGATCCATGCATCGGATAGCGTCGGGAACACGTTCTGCGACAACAGTTTCGATGTATTGACCTGCGTCGGCACTCACGTGGGTCAGCTCTGCGCTGCGTGTGACGCCGAGCTCGTCGAAGAACTGGCGAAGAGTCTTCTTGGTTGCCCCCTCGCGTGCCCACACCAATCTTCCGGTGTCGTGATCGATGATCACCGTCATATAGCGTCGGCCCTTCCGATAGGCGATCTCATCGATCCCGATCCTGCGCAAGCCATTCAGCCGATCGGTGCGTCCGGTGTGATCGGCGACGACACGAGCGATGATGCGCTGTACCGTACGCCACGAGACCCGCATGTACTCACACACCGCTGAGGCCGGGCTGTGCGCAGCAAGCCAGGCGACCGTGTCGTCGAAGGCTCGGGTCATCTTGGCGGCGGGCCGTGCCCATGGCACGTGCTCAGTGACCACGCCATGGTGTGCGCAGTCCACGCGGTGAACATATCCCTGCAGGTAGCAGCGTGTTCCGCCCAGGTCGAGATGCCGCCAACGCCGGGGTTGGGTCCCACGGTCATAGCCCGGCCGGCGCCGTCGGCAGTGCGGGCACCGCGAGCTTTGTGCGCGATGTGCACGCACCGAGACAACTAATAGCCGGCCGTCATCATCGTCTTCAAAGGCAACGTCGAGCACCACCAGGTGCTCGATCTTCAGTAACTTCTGCAGTAGTCTGGTACCACGCAACGCCCTGCTCCTCGGTTTAGTCTTCGCAAACCAAACCTTATGTGAGACAGGGCGTTGCGCCCTTTAGGCGCACCGGAAAGCACCCACAGAACCGTCAAGAGTGCCACATGTATTCGATCACTGGTTTCCGGGGGGTGCCGCGACCATGTCAGACATCTCACGGCCCGAGGCTGCCGCAGTCTCGCCTTCCGAGGCCGCCGCACTCATCGATCAGCTCCACTCCCTCATCGACGAGCTGCAGACCGTCGACCTGACGCAGTGCTCGGATGCCGAACTGGTCGACGTCGCGGCAGAGACCGAAAGGGCGATCGCGCGACTGAGTTTCGCCGGGGACCGTCAGGTCGTCGAAGCCACCGAACGTGACCTACCCCGTAAGACCGGGCACCGCAGCGTCATCCAGTTCATGACCCACCGCCTCCGGATCGCCGA
>NZ_JANRHB010000018.1:0-84859 GCF_024733855.1 Gordonia sp. GONU | reverse complement strand
GATTCCCGGGTTTCCACCGCCGAAGTGCCCGCCGTTCCGGCGGGCACCGCAGGTTTCGACGCCACCGGCGACGAACTGCTGATGCCGTCATGGGATGAACTGGTGCGCGAGCACGCCGACCGCGTCTACCGCCTGGCCTACCGCCTCTCGGGGAATCAGCACGACGCCGAGGATCTCACGCAGGAGACCTTCATCCGGGTGTTCCGATCGCTGTCGAACTACCGCCCCGGCACCTTCGAGGGCTGGTTGCACCGCATCACCACCAACCTGTTCCTCGACATGGTCCGCCGCCGCAGCAAGATCCGCATGGAGGCATTGCCCGAGGAGTACGACCGCGTGCCGGCCGACACCCCCGACCCTCAGCAGATCTTCGACGCCACCAACCTCGACCCGGATCTGCAGCGCGCCCTCGACTCGCTGGCGCCCGACTTCCGCGCCGCCGTCGTCCTGTGTGACATCGAGGGGCTGTCCTACGAGGAGATCGCCGCGACCCTGGGTGTCAAGCTCGGCACCGTCCGCAGTCGCATCCACCGTGGCCGCCAGAGCATCCGCGACGCGCTGGCCGCCCAGGGGCACACCAGCAGCCGTTCGGTCGCCATCGGCGCGCACAGCTGACGATCCCCGGCTCGTCGGGCTCGGGAACCACGAGTCGAC
Source organism: Gordonia sp. GONU (assembly GCF_024733855.1). NCBI lineage: Bacteria > Bacillati > Actinomycetota > Actinomycetes > Mycobacteriales > Gordoniaceae > Gordonia > Gordonia sp. GONU. Next base: position 84,205 of record NZ_JANRHB010000018.1, on the reverse strand, counting down.
GAGCGTCGTTGTCTGACTCGGATAAGCTGAGACGTTGCGTGCGGCCCCGGTCACACCCCGTGCGGCGGCACAGCCCGCCGACGGTGAGTACCGTGGCGAGCAGACTCGGCAGAGGCGATGACAACGGAGTACGGCGGACACGTCGTGGAGAGGGGTGACCGACGATGATGGACGGCGATCGCGGGCGTCCGACCCGGGGCGGCGGTGTCGAGCCCCCGACCCCCAATCTTCGTCGCCGGCGATCCTCCTGGGGGGCCGACTCGTGGACTCCGGCCCCGTCGTCCTTCCTGCCCAACCGCGGCTATCGCGCGCCGGGCACCGCCGGTGGACGCCGCTTCGCCCCGACCGAACATCTCGCCCCCGAGGCGGTGGCCGCTTTCGTCGACGGTGAGCTCGGTATGTCGGCGCATGCTCGCGCCACCCACCATCTGGCGCTCTGCCCGGAGTGTGTGGCGGCGGTCGAAGCCCAGTCCCTGGCTCGTACCCGCCTGCGCGAGTCCGGCCAGGTGTCGGTGCCCGCCTCGCTGCTCGGAGCGCTCTCCCAGATCCCGACCCGCGAGATCGACCTCGGCTCGGACACCCCGACCGACGGCATCCCAGGCGCCCGCGAGGCGATGCGCCCGCCCGTGAACCCGCTCATGCGCGACACCGGCCGCGGCCGTAACTTCCGCCGTCGGGGTAGGTGAACGTGACCGACGGAACCGGACCCCAGGGCGAGGACACCTCGACTCCCGGCGGTGACGCGGAGTTCGCGCGTCGCGAAGAACCCCCACACTCGCAACGTCTGACGCCCGGGCGGCCGCGGCACGCCCCCGTATCGCCGGCAACGGCGCAGGTCTTCGGCCGGCCCTCGGGAGTGCGCGGTTCGTTCGCCGCCGATGCCGGCAGCCATCCCGCGCCGCAACCGCACGTCGCCGACCCGGACCCCGTCCTCGCCGAGGCATTCGGGCGTCCGCCCGGCTCTGACGAGACCCTCCAGCGCGATCCGCTCGCCACCTACGGCCAGACCGAGGACGAGCCGCCGCGCAACGACCCCTGGCGTGATCCGGAGAGCCCCGCGCGGCTCGTCGATCCCGCCCTGACGGCCGGCGCCTCGACGCCGGCCACCGACCCGGGCCCCAAACTCGGCGTCCGGGATGTGTTGCTGGGCAACCGCATCAGCTGGAGCGCGCTCGCGGCGCTCGCGATCATCGCGCTGCTCATCGCCGTCGTCGGCGGTCTGATGGGGCGGTGGACCGCCGAGGTGGCGGCGCCGCTGACCACCGATTCCGTGGAGCTGTCCACCGACGACCCCGGAAACGGTTCGGAGCCGCGTTCGCCGATCGCCGAGGTGGCGCGGTCCGTCGAGAAATCCGTGGTCGCCATCGACGTCCGGGCGTCGGGGGCCTATTCGACCGGTTCGGGCTTCGTCATCGACAAGGCGGGGTACATCCTCACCAACAACCACGTGATCTCGATGGCCGCGAACGACAAGAGCGCCAAGCTCGAGGTCGTCTTCTTCGACCGTCAGCGTGTCCCGGCACGCATCGTCGGACGTGACCCCAAGACCGACCTCGCGGTGCTCAAGGTCGAGAACGTGAGGAATCCCACCGTGTCGGTCCTCGGTAGTTCCGCGGACCTGCAGATCGGCGAGGAGGTCGTCGCCTTCGGATCGCCGCTCGGGCTCAACCGGACGGTGACGAGCGGCATCGTCAGTGCCACGAACCGCGCGGTGGCGCTCACGCCCGACGCCGAATCCGACACCGACGCGGTCATCGACGCGATCCAGACGGACGCAGCGATCAACCCCGGCAACTCCGGCGGTCCGCTGGTGAACGGCGACGCCAAGGTCGTCGGCATCAACACCGCGGGTCGGCTCGGTGCCGGCGGCGGCTCGATCGGGCTCGGATTCGCCATCCCGATCGACGAGGCCAAGCCCATCGCCGAAGCCCTCATCCGCGACGGCAAGGTCAACCACCCCCAGATCGGCATCAACGCGAGCTCGGTCCGCAACGAGCGTGTCCTGGGCGCCCAGGTGCGCAATGTGGTGTCCGGCGGACCGGCCGAACGCGCCGGAGTTCGCGAGAACGACGTCATCACCTCGTTGAACAACCGGCCCATCGAGAGCGCCGACGAGTTGAATGTCGCGGTCCGGACCGCGAAGATCGGTGAAGAGATCCCGTTCCAGTACTGGCGGGACGGGCGTACGTTCAACGGCACCATCACGCCGGCGAGCGACTGACACCGGGACGAGGCAGATGTTCAGCAGTATCGGATGGGGCGAGATCGCGATCCTGGTCGTGGCCGCCCTGGTCATCCTCGGGCCCGAACGACTCCCGGGCGCGGTGTCCTGGTCGATGCAATCGCTCCGCAAGGTCCGCGACTATGCGACCGGTGCGACCAACCAGCTCAAGGACGAACTCGGTCCGGAGTTCGAGGATCTGCGCAAACCTCTCGCGGACCTGAACGAGCTGCGGGGGATGACGCCGCGTTCGATCGTCACCAAGCACCTTCTCGACGGCGACGACTCGCTGTTCCGCCTGGGCGAGGACGCCACCACCGTCGATCGCAGCACCACCCCGGCGCCACCGATCAAGCCGGTGTCGGCGCCGATGTCGCTCGACAAGAACACCGACACCCCGGCACAGCCGTCGCCCGACAGTGCACCAGCAGAGCGTCGTACAGGTGGCCGTCCCGCCGTCACCGACTGGGACGCGACCTGACCGGAACTCCTCAGGAGTGCCGGACGGTGTCGAGCCCGAGGCTCATCCCGGCCAGTCCGCGCTTGCGGACGGCGAGTTTCGCGGCGATCGACCGCAGCGCTGAGCCGGCGGGGGAGTCGGGTGCCGACAAGACCACCGGAACACCCGCGTCGCCGCCCTCGCGCAGTGCGGTCTCCAACGGGACCTGACCCAAGAGCTCCACGGGTGCGCCCACCGCACGGGTGAGGCGTTCGGCGACCTGCTCGCCACCACCCGAGCCGAACGGCTCCATGCGGGTGCCGTCGGGGAGCTCGAGCCAGGACATGTTCTCCACGACGCCCAGGATCTTCTGGCGGGTCTGGAGCGCGATCGCACCGGCGCGCTCGGCGACCTCGGCGGCGGCCTGCTGCGGTGTGGTGACCACGAGGATCTCCGCACCCGGGATCAGCTGCGCGATGGAGATCGCGACATCGCCGGTGCCCGGGGGCAGGTCGAGGAGCAGGACGTCGAGGTCGCCCCAGTAGACGTCGGCGAGGAACTGCTGCAGCGCGCGGTGCAGCATGGGTCCGCGCCAGGTGACCGGGGTGTTGCCTTCGGTGAACTGGCCGATGGAGATGAATCGCACGTTGTGGCTGATGGGCGGCATGATCATCCGCTCCACCTGGGTGGGCTTGGCGTCACTGCCCAGCATCCGGGGGACGGAATGGCCGTAGATGTCGGCGTCGAGGACACCCACGCTGAGTCCGCGCTCGGCCAGTGCGGCCGCGAGATTGACCGTGACGCTGGACTTTCCGACGCCACCCTTACCGGATGCGACGGCGTAGACGCGGGTCAGGGACCCGGGCTGGGCGAAAGGGATGACCGGTTCGGCCTTGTCCCCGCGCAGCTTCTTGCGCAACTCGGTGCGCTGCTCGTCGTCCATCACGTCGAGTTCGACGCGCACCGCACCGACACCGGCGACATCGGCGACGGCGGTCTCCACCCGCTGGACGATCTCGGTGCGCAGGGGACACCCCGACGTCGTCAGATACACCCCGACGTCGACGCTCGCATCGTCGTTGACGGTGACCGACTTGACCATCCCGATGTCGGTGATGGGCTTGCCGATCTCCGGATCCTTGACCTTGCCCAGGGCGGCGCGAACTGCCGATTCCGTGGGCGCGACTCCTGTTGTCATCTGGTCCAGCCTACCGGCGCCGCCGACGGACCACGGTGGTGGTCCCGGCAGGCGGTCGTGCGGTGCCGGATCAGCGAACGGGCACCGGTGTCGTCGCCGGTCCCGACCGGTTCTCCGGCGGGGCCTTCTTGGTCACCGGAGCCTGCTTCTTGGGCGGCGGCGGGGGCACCTGTCCGGGCAGGGTGATCGTCGGCAGGCACACGATGAAACAGTTCTGCGGCGGCGGTGCGGGCCTGCGTACCGACGGCGACGAGGACGACGGACCCGACGGCGGCGTGGAGGACGAGGAGGAACTCGACTTGCTCTTGCTCGACGAACTCGACGCCTTGCGTTTCGCCTCCGGGATCGGGTTGGTCGGCATGACGCCGGTGGCGTAGGCGCCGGCCCAGCCGAGTACGTTCGCGACGTACTCCATCGAGCGGTTGTACCGGAGCACCGCCGCGACGCGGGTGCCCTCGCTCATGATGTCGCTGACCCCGGCGCACAGGTAGCGTCCCGCAGAGTAGGTGGCGTCGAAGATGTTGTTGGGGTCGGACTTGCCGTCGCCGTTTGCATCGGAGCCCCAGGACGCCCAGGTACTGGGGATGAACTGCATCGGTCCCATGGCCCGGTCGTGCCCGGGGTCGCCGTCGATGCGTCCACCGTCGGTGTCCTTGATGACCGCGTTGCCGGCCAGGGAACCGTCGAGCACGGGCCCGGCGATCGGGTTGATGGTGGTGCCGTACTGGTCGACCGAACCGTTGCTCGCATGATTGGACTCGATGCGGCCGATGCCGGCGAGCAGGAACCAGGGCAGCTTGCACTGGGGACTCTCGGCGCCGACCCGGTTCGCGGCGAGCTTGTAGGCCTGCAGGACCACGCCGGGGATGCCGAGAGGACCGGAGGGGAGATCGTTCGCGAGTCGGAACTGCGGCGCGGGAAGCGCGGCGGCAGGCTTCTCCGGCGGCGGCGCGAAACCCAGGAGCGTCACGGGCGAACCCGGCACGACATCTGCGACGACGACCGGGGCCTCGGGTTCGGGGGTCGCTGCGGCGAGCACGCCGTGCGCACTCGATGACGCCGTGCCCAGCACCATCGTGCCGACGAGTGCGCCACCGACGACGATCGTCGCGGCTCGCCGCGGGAAGTGCAGGGGACGCTGCGGCCCACGACGGCGGCGCACCAGGTTCAGCGGGCTCATCGGCCACCGCCCCTGCGGTTCGCCAGCACCGATTTCTCGATCACATGTACTCCGTTGTCACAACACCACACGTCTGCCCCCCGAGGACGCAGTGATTGCCCGCTCCGGCCGCACGGCCTGGAGCCGAGAGCGGATGTGTCCGAACCGGGTCTGGCGTCGTGACCGACACCGGGATCCGGCCGAACTGTGACCCACCATACATATTGGGTCTGATGACCCAATGGCGAACTCCGCATTTACTCGTCGTCACTCACTTCGTCGCTGCGCCGCGAGAAGTTACGGCGGCAAACCCATGGGAGAGAAGTTACTGGAGTGACGTCACGGAGTGGTATCGGGCGGTGCCGGGACCTCCTGGAGACGTGGTCCGCTCAACGGGACTTCTCGACGCCGTCCGCGTCGTCCGAGGCTTCGTTGCGTGCACCGAACCGTTCGGTCAGCTCATCGAGTAGCTCGTCGAGTTCTTTGCGCAGGTAGTCGCGCGTCACCGTGTCGCCGACGGCCAGGCGGACGGCGGCCAGCTCACGCGCGAGGAACTCGGTGTCGGCCTTGGTCTGCGCCGACCGCATCCGATCCTCCTCGAGCGCCACGCGGTCCCGGTTCTCCTGACGATTCTGGGCCAGCAGGATCAGCGGCGCGGCGTAGGCCGCCTGCGTGGAGAACGCGAGGTTGAGCAGGATGAACGGATACGGGTCCCACCGGATCGTCACCGCGACCAGGTTCAGCGCGATCCACACCACGACGATGACGGTCTGGATCAGCAGGTACCGGCCCGTGCCCAGGAACCGGGCGACACGTTCGCTGTACATCCCGACGACGTCGGAATCGAGGTTGAACGAGATGGTGCGCCTGGTGCTGGGGATGTCGAGTTTGCGACCGCCCTGCTCGCTCATCGGATCCTCACCTGCGCGCCGGCGCCGGTCCGCTTGTCGACGTCCTCGGGTTCGGTCTCACGCCAGTCGCGCGGCAGGATCTCGTCGAGGAGGTCGTCGACGCTGACGGCGCCGAGCAGGTGGCCGGCCTCGTCGACCACCGGGCCGCAGACGAGGTTGTAGGTCGCGAAATAGCGCGTCATCGTCTCCAGCGAGTCTTCCGGGTGTAATTGCGCGAGGTCGGTGTCGAGGATTCCGCCGACCAGGTGGGCCGGCGGCTCGCGCAGCAGGGCCTGCAGGTGCACACAGCCGAGATACTTGCCCGTCGGCGTCGCGGTCGGGGGACGCACGACGAACACGATGCTCGCCGAAGCGGGGGTGAGGTCGGGGTTGCGGACGCGTGCGAGTGCCTCGGCGATCGTCGTCGACGCGGTGACGATGATCGGTTCGGAGGTCATCACACCACCGGCGGTGTCAGGGGAGTGCAGCAGCAGTCGACGGACCGGTTCGGATTCCTCCGGGTCCATCTCCTCGAGCAGCGCCTCGGCCTCGGTGTCGGGGAGCTCGCCGAGGAGGTCGGCCGCGTCGTCGGGGTCCATCTCCTCGAGAATGGTGACGGCCCGATCGCGACCCAGGGCGGTGAGCATCGCCGTCTGATCGTCGGGTGGCAGTTCCTGGAGCACGTCGGCGAGCCGCTCGTCCTCGAGCGCCGAGGCGATCTCACCACGTCGTTTGGCCGGCAGCTCCCGGAGCGCGTTGGCCACGTCGGCCGGGCGCATCCCCTCGAACTGCATCAGCGCCTGGGCGACGCCCTGGCCGGGCAGGTCGAGGGCGGACTGGGTGATGCCCTGGACGCTGGACCATTCCACGACGTGGGTCTCGTGACGCCGGCGCAGACCGCGTCGGCCCGCGCGGATGGCGACCCGCGACACGACCCAGTCCCGGGTGCGGGTGCGTTCGATGCCGAGATCGACCACCGTCACGTCGGCGTCGGCGAGTTCGGGCAGGTCCGGGTCGGTGACCCGGACCCGGGTGTCGAGGATCTGGCCGATCGCCAGGGCCTCGCCGGGGCGAAGATGCAGTTTCCGCAGGCTCACCGTGCCGGTGTTGAGGGTCACCGCCTGCGGTTCGATCCCGGTGACGCGCAGCATGGGAACGAAAATCCTTCGGCGGGTGGTCAATTCGACCGCGAGGCCGAGTGCGCGTGGTTGTTGACCCGACAATCGGATCGAGATCACCACGTCGCGGACCCGCCCGATGGATTCACCATCGGGACCAAGGACGGCCAACCCGACTAATCTGGCCACGAACACCTTGCTCACCGACGACATGGGAGTAAGGGTAGTGCCATCGGTTCGGCCAACGCCGTCGGCGAGCGCGGAACAGCAGACTCGACTTCACAGGGAGGTCCCGAAATGACGAATCCCATGCGCCCGGGTCGGGAGACGCCGGGACTGCCGACGCCGCCCAAGGGGTGGCCGATCGGCTCCTACAGCACCTACGCCGAGGCGCAGCGGGCGGTGGACTATCTGTCCGACGAGAACTTCTCCGTCGAGGACGTCACGATCGTGGGCGTCGACCTCATGCAGGTCGAGCGTGTCATCGGACGCCTGACGTGGGGCAAGGTGATCGGCGGAGGTCTGGTCTCGGGGGCCTGGCTCGGCCTCTTCTTCGGCATCCTGGTCTCACTCGTCTTCGCCGGTTCGCCCCTGGGGCCGATCCTGGTCGGTCTCGTCGGCGGCATGGTCTTCGGTGTGATCTCGGCGACGATTCCGTATGCTGCGACACGCGGCCAGCGCGACTTCGCGTCGACCATGCAGCTCGTCGCCGGCCGTTACGACGTCCTCTGCGATCCCAAAAGTGCAGAGAAAGCCCGCGACATGCTCGCGCGCCTGACGATGTGAGGTCTCGACCGTCGGCGGACACGGGGCGATCACAATCGGCGACGGAGTGGCACGCCCATGCCGAATGTGTTGCATGTCACGAATCGTGACGTATAGCGTTGCACCTCGGACGCTCACGGCGGAGCACCTCGGGTACTCCGCCGCGTACGACATCGAGGAGGCTGCGTGCGGAGCAGGGTCAGCAGGTATCGAACCACAAGTCGCGTAAGGCGAAAGGTCCTCGCGGCGGCGGTCGCCGCGGCCGCGGCGCTCCCCGTGCTGTCGGCGTGCGGCTCGGGATATGAAGCGGGCGTACTGAATTTCTATCCACCCGCCGACGGTGCCGACACCTTCGCCGCGATCGGCGACAAGTGTTCCGCCGAATCCAACGGTGAGTACAAGATCGTCACGACGCCCCTGCCGAAGGGTGCCGACGATCAGCGGCTGCAGTTGGCCCGCCGCCTCGCCGGCAACGATTCCGGGCTCGACCTCATGGGCATGGACGTGGTGTGGACCGCTGAGTTCGCCGACGCGGGCTGGATGGTCCCGGTGCCCGACGCGATGGCCGCGGAGGTGTCCGCGCGGACCCTCGGCGGTCCGCTCGACACCGCGGTGTGGAAGACGGATGAGGATGAGCGCGAACGCCTCTACGCCATCCCGTTCTCCACCAACACCCAGTTGCTCTGGTACCGCAAGGATGTGCTGCAGGACAAGGTCGACCGCCGTCGTCCCGCCTCGACATGGGACGGGATGCTCAAGGATGCACTGGTCAGCGGCCGCAACGGCGGACCGACCTACATCATGGTGCAGGGCAGGCAATATGAGGGCCTGATGGTCTGGTTCAACTCGGTACTCGTCAGTGCCGGCGGCCAGGTCGTCGACCCCGAGAACCCCGACAAGGTCACGCTCAACGACACTCCGGAGCATCGCGCGGCCACGGTCCGCGCCCTCCGGACACTCAAGGCGGTGGCCACCGCACCGGGCGCCGACCCGTCGCTGACCAACTCCGACGAGGGTGCCGCCCGCCTGGGCATGGAGAGCGGTGAGGCGCTCTATGAGGTCAACTGGCCCTTCGTGTTCCCCGGCATGCGCGAGAACGCCGTCGCGGGATCCGTCCCGTTCCTGGACCTTACGAAGTACGCCGACCTGTACGCCGACAGCGAGAATCCGCCGTCCGACCGGGATGTGCTCCCGCTCAACCGGGAGATGCAGAAGGTCTTCGACTTCGCCCCGTACCCGGGCTTCGAGGGCCTGCCCACCAAGACGACCCTCGGTGGGATCAACATCGCCGTCGCCAGCACCTCCGAGCAGCCGGACCTGGCCTTCCGTGCGGCCGAGTGCATCACGAGCGAGGCGTCGCAGAAGAACTTCTCGCTCAACGCGGGTCCGCCCCCGGTGATCGAATCCATCTACGACGACGCAGATTTCCGCCTCGCCTATCCGATGGCGCAGGAAATCAAGCGTCAGCTCGAACCCGACCATGCTGCGATTCGTCCGAAGTCTCCTGACTACCAGGCGATCTCGACGCTGCTGCAAGCAAAGCTGAGTCCGGTCGGGGCGTGGGATCCGGAAACACTGGTGGACGAACTCGCCGAGGCCGTCCAGAAGGCAATCGACGGGGAAGGGTTGGTTCCGTGACCGATCACAACACACCCGGCGGGAACACTCCGGGCGGGCGCGCACCGAACGAGGACGACTCCGCCGACGAGTCCGCGTTCCGCCCCGGCCGTCATGCGCTGCCCGACGATGCGCCCGCCCAGACCGGCCCGATCCCCATCGTGGGGGACAGCCCGCCCGTGCACTCCGACGAGTTGTGGAAGGCGCCACCGGGAGGACGCCACGAGGTTCCACCCGGTTCGGCCCGGGTCGGTTCGGCGCCCGCGAACCCGGTCGGGTCGAATCCCGGATCCGTCGGCGTGGCACGGTCATCGGCAGCCGCCACCGCGGTGGCCGAACGACGCCGCGATGAAGCGGCACCGAAGCCCCGCAAGCGCAGTGAGGGCAAGACGGCCGAGCGGCGGCTGGCCTTCTGGCTCGTCGCGCCCGCCGCGCTGATGATGCTGCTGGTGACCGGATATCCGATCATCTACGCGGTCTGGCTCTCGCTGAACAAGATGAGCCTGTCCGCGCCCGGAGAGCGGGAGTTCGTGTGGTTCTCGAACTACGCGACGGTGCTGACCGACAACTACTGGTGGACGGCCTTCGGCGTCACGGTGGGTATCACGGTCGTGTCGGTGCTCATCGAGCTCGTCCTCGGCATGGCCATCGCACTGGTGATGCACCGCACCATCTTCGGACGCGGCACGATCCGCACCGTCGTCCTGATCCCGTACGGCATCGTGACCGTGGCCGCGGCGTTCTCGTGGTACTACGCGTGGACGCCCGGCACCGGCTATCTGGCGAACCTGCTGCCCGACGGCAGTGCGCCGCTCACCGAACAGTGGCCGTCGCTGGCGATCATCGTCCTCGCCGAGGTCTGGAAGACCACCCCGTTCATGGCGCTGCTGTTGCTGGCGGGCCTGGCGCTGGTGCCCGACGACCTGCTGAAGGCCGCCCAGGTCGACGGTGCCGGTGCGTGGACGCGCCTGTGGCGCATCATCCTTCCGCTGATGAAGCCGGCCATCCTCGTCGCGCTGCTGTTCCGCACCCTCGACGCGTTCCGCGTGTTCGACAACATCTACGTTCTCACCAGCGGGTCCAACAACACCTACTCGGTGTCGATGCTGGGCTATGACAACCTGTTCGGCGCGTTCAACCTGGGCGTCGGATCGGCGATCTCGATCCTGATCTTCATCTGCGTGGCGATCATCGCGTTCGTGTTCATCAAGGGGTTCGGCACCGCCGCACCGGGTTCCGACGACGAGGGGAGGTAATCCGGTGAATTCGAGCGGAAAGTCCAAGGCGTGGTGGACGATCGCCAACATCCTGGTGATCCTGTACGCACTCATCCCGCTGCTGTGGATCATCAGCCTGTCGTTCAAGCCGGCGTCGAGCGTGACCGACGGGAAGTTCATCCCGGCCGAGTTCACCCTCGACAACTACAAGTCGATCTTCGAGACCAGTGCCTTCACCTCGGCGCTGATCAACTCGATCGGCGTCGGTCTGATCACCACCCTGATCGCGGTGATCCTGGGCACGATGGCCGCCTACGCCGTGGCGCGACTGGAGTTCCCCGGCAAGAAGGTCCTCATCGGGGCCGCGCTGCTGATCGCGATGTTCCCGCAGATCTCGCTGGTGACACCGCTGTTCAACATCGAGCGGCGTCTGGGTCTCTTCGACACCTGGCCGGGCCTGATCCTGCCGTACATCACCTTCGCGTTGCCGCTGGCGATCTACACACTGTCGGCCTTCTTCCGCGAGATCCCCTGGGAACTCGAGAAGGCGGCCAAGATGGACGGCGCCACCCCGTGGCAGGCCTTCCGCAAGGTGATCGCGCCGCTGGCCGCGCCGGGTGTGGTGACCGCGGCGATCCTGGTGTTCATCTTCGCCTGGAACGACCTGCTTCTCGCCCTGTCGCTGACCTCGACCGAACGGGCGATCACCGCACCGGTGGCCATCGCGAACTTCACCGGCAGCTCTCAGTTCGAGGAGCCGACCGGTTCGATCTCGGCCGCCGCGGTCGTCATCACCATCCCCATCATCATCTTCGTGCTGTTCTTCCAACGTCGAATCGTGGCCGGTCTGACTTCCGGCGCCGTGAAGGGATAACCCATGGCAGACATCGTTCTGGACAAGGTCACCAAGAAGTACCCGGACGGCTCCACCGCGGTCGACGGGGTCGACATCGAGATCGCCGACGGCGAGTTCGTGATCCTCGTCGGCCCGTCGGGCTGCGGAAAGTCGACGACGCTGAACATGATCGCGGGCCTCGAGGACATCACCTCGGGCGAGCTGCGGATCGGCGGGGAGCGCGTCAACGAGCGCGCCCCCAAGGACCGTGACATCGCGATGGTGTTCCAGAGCTACGCGCTCTACCCGCACATGTCGGTGCGCGACAACATCGCCTTCCCGCTGACCCTGCAGAAACTGCCGAAGGATCAGATCGCCGCCAAGGTCGACGAGGCCGCGCGCATCCTCGATCTCGGTCAGTACCTCGACCGCAAGCCGGCCAACCTGTCCGGTGGCCAGCGCCAGCGCGTCGCGATGGGCCGCGCGATCGTGCGCTCGCCCAAGGCATTCCTCATGGACGAGCCGCTGTCGAACCTCGACGCCAAGCTGCGCGTGCAGATGCGGACCGAGATCGCCCAGCTGCAGCAGCGCCTGGGGACCACCACCGTCTACGTGACGCACGACCAGACCGAGGCCATGACCCTCGGCGATCGTGTGGTCGTCCTGCGCGGCGGGCACGTCCAGCAGATCGGTACGCCCCAGGAGCTCTACAACAACCCGACCAACGTGTTCGTCGCCGGGTTCATCGGTTCGCCGGCCATGAACTTCCTGTCCGGCCGCCTCGGCACGGACGGCATCGAGACCGCGATCGGCACGATCGCCCTCGACGATCACCGCGCCGTGGTGTCGCGTGCAGGCGACGTCGGAAGCAGCGGTGAGGTTCTCATCGGCATCCGCCCCGAGCACCTCGAGGACGCGTCACTGGTCGACGACACCACGCGTCGGCAGGGTGCGACGTTCACCGCGAACATCGAAGTCCTGGAATCGATGGGCTCGGACATCTACGCCTACTTCGGCATCGGCGACGGATCGAGCCGGGCGTCGAGCGACGCGCTCGCCGAGCTGTCCGCCGACTCCGGCGCCGACCTCGGGGGCAGTCAGCTCATCGCCCGCCTGTCGCCGGATTCGATGGTCCGCCGTGGTTCGACCGCCGAGCTGTTCTACGACGCCTCGAAGGTGGCGGTGTTCGATCAGAGCTCGGGAGAGTCGCTGCGCCGCCGTTGAACCCGGTTATCGACTCGCTGCGCGACCACTACCGCCGTCTCTGGTGGGAGTGGTCGCGCAGTTCGTCGAACACCTTCTCGTCCCAGATGTGCCTGCGTACCAGCCGATAACGTTCGCAGGCCACCCACATGTACAGTTCGGCGTCGCTGGTCAGATCGTCGCGGATGCCGGCCCGGCGGGCCATGCGGACGACGGGCAGGAACTCCTCGCCGAACCAGCGCCGGGCGACCTCGGTGCGACTCAGGAACTCAGCGATCTCCTGAGACAGCCGAAAACCCCACGCCTCCACGTTCTCCGCGAGTTCGGCGTAGTCGAACGGGTCGGTCAGGGTGATGGCCTCGGCCTGCGCACCCTCGAGCGGCACCCGCGACAGGAACAGCCGGCGGTGATCCTTGAGGATCAGGTCCGACGGTGCGTTGATGCCCTCCGGTGAGATTCGTGTGTGGATCTCGGTCACATAGGCGTCGATGGTGGTCAGGTTGCGGGCGATGGCGATCGACACACGGTGATGGCCGTCGATGACGAAGTGCATCGAGCCGACCCGGTAGAGCTGAACCGGCGGCACCGACTCACCGCGGCGTTGCGCGGCGGCGATCCGCTGCCACCGTTCCCGCAGCCGCGACGAGGTGGGGCGGAAGTAGCGGTCGAAATCCTTGGTGCGGTCGACGCTTCCGACGATCGAGGACACCTCGACGACCTGGAGTCCGAGTACGGTCTTGCCCGTCGCCCCGAGCGCCGCGACGACCTCGTCGAACGGCAGGATGGTGTTGACGTCCGCCGGCTGACGCATGAACCACTGTGCGAGACGGGCACGTTCGGCCTGGCGGCGCAGCCGGGCGAAGTCGTTGCCGGCGTCGGCGTCGGGGAATCCGGTGTCACGCGCCATGTCTGCGTCTCACGATCTCGACGTTCCGGCTCGCCGGATCGATGTCGAACTGGCAGAAGCCCACGACGTTCATCGACGTCGTCGTCTCGCCGATCGGCAGATCGCGCGACTTGCTGCCGTAGGGATGGACGTGCCCGTGCACCAGTAGCGTCGGGCGCAACGCATGCACGAGCGGGTGGAAACAGTCGAAACCCTGATGCGGGGTGTCGTCGCCATCGCCGACCCCGCGCGCCGGGCTGTGGGTGAGCAGGATGTCGGTGCCGCCCCGACCCGGACCGACGGGCCTCGACAGAACGTTTCCGCAGCGCAGACGCATCGACCGGAGTCGTTGCTGGGTGTCGGTGTACTGGTTTGTGCCGCCGTTGTATCGCCGGCTTCCGCCGAGACCGCTGATCCGCAGTCCGGCGACCGTCACCGTCCGACCGTCGGCGTTGATCCCGCCGCGCGGACCGGGATCCACGGTGGGTAGGCCCGCACGGGTCCACCCGGTGCGTCCGCGGTGGTAGCCGCGGAGTTCACGGTCGTGGTTGCCGGGGACGTAGACACAGGGTGCGTCGCACAGCGAGGCGAGGATCTCGAGATAGTCGAACGGGAGGTCGCCCGCGCCGAGGATGAGGTCGGGACGCCCCTCGATCCCGATGCCGAAGGTGAGAGAGTCCACCACCTCGTCGGCGACCGCCAGAACCCGGACCATTGCTCCAGGCTAGACGAGGGCTCAAATCGGTCACAGTCTTCTCGGTAGCCTGACGGACGTGACTGAAGCGGTGACCGAACTCGTCGGGCGACATGTCAGGGAACGGCTGGGCGCCGAACCACAACGAGCGTCGGTGACGTTCCTCGGTGTGGAGCCGATCGACGTCCTGCGGTTCGTGCTCGGCGACTCCGCCCCCGGTGAGCTGGTGTACGTCACGTCGGGGTGTGCACGCCACCCGATGACCGATCCGACCGACCTCCACGCCGACCCGGTGCGGGGGCCGCGGGCCGAACTGGTGGTACGCATGCGGGCGGGTTCGCCGCTCCCCGGTCTGCACAGGCGCTTGGCGACGCTGGCGGCCGCACCCGCCGTCGAGGGGCTGATCCTCGACGCCGACGCCCTCGTCGACCTGGGCGAACCGCTCTGGGACGGCGCCACCTGCACCGCGGTGTTGCTGTCCGACGACGAACTCGGCGAGGTCGAGTTGCCCGACCCCATGGATTCCGTCCGTCTGTTGCGGGCGGTGCCGATCACGGCGAACGAGGCGGCCTGGGTACGACTGAAGGGGGCTGAGGCGTTGCGCGACGCCTGGCAGGAGGCCGGCATCGATGTCGCCGAACCAAATCGCGCCTCGGCCACACCCGGCTGAGGTTTCGTGCGGCTCCCCGGCGGGAACGATGCACTGGTGACGCTGACATCCGCATCGCCCGCATCGCCGCGAGCCACGGTCGCCGCCTCCGCGGTCGGCGAGGTCTATCTGCCCCAGCAGGACACCGAGCTGCTCATCGACCTGGTGCACTCCCTGGGAGTGGACGGCAAACGCGTCCTCGACCTGTGTACCGGCAGCGGTGCGATCGCCATCGCAGCCGCTGGTCGGGGCGCCGCCGAGGTCACCGCCGTCGACGCCTCCGCCGACGCGGTCGCGTATGCGCGCCGGTCCGCGAGATCGGCGGGGGTGTCCATCACCGTCGAACACGGAGATCTGACCCGTCACGTCGGGCAGTACGACGTCGTGACCTGCAACCCTCCCTACGTACCGACCCCCCCGGTCGACGATCCCCGTTATCACCCGGCGGGACCGTCGCATGCCTGGGATGCGGGCCTCGACGGTCGGGCGGTGTTGGACCTCCTGTGTGCACACGTCCCGACGCTGCTGCGTCCCGGCGGAGCGTTCCTGCTGGTGCATTCCGAGTTCGCCGACGAGGAGGCGTCGCTGCGGGCTCTTCATGCCGCCGGTCTGCACGCCGAGGTCGTCTCGGAGCGGTTCATCCCGTTCGGTCCCGTCATGACCGCCCGGGCCGAGTGGCTCGAGGAACGCGGACTGCTCGAGCGCGGATGCCGCGTCGAGCGACTGGTCGGCATCGCAGCCGTCGCACCGGGCGACCGGAAGGTCGACGGGGAGCCGGCAGAGGGTCACACTACTGACACGGAGCATTCGGCATGACCCTGGAGGACGTCACCGTGGCGCGAACCGAGAACGGCGCGGGCACCGAGCGCACCGCGGTGCGGGTCGTCCGCGGAGGACCGGTGCTCGTCGAAGGGCCGGTCGACATCGAACTACCGGATGGCTGCCGTGTGCAGTCCGACCGCTTCATGGTCGCCATCTGCGCGTGCGGTCGCAGCAAGAACTATCCGCTGTGCGACACGAGTCATCGCAAGCGACGTCGGCGCTCGGCTGACTAGTTCGTTCTTCTAGATCCCGGGGAAAGCGCTCTCGCCGCGTTCCCAAGCACCCATCACGTGTGCTTCGAGTGCGTCCTCCACGAACAAGAAGGCGCGGATCCCGAAGATGACGTCGGCCTCGGCGCTCGGATCCGTTCGGACGAGGTCGCCGACCACGTCGGTGCGCAGAATCTGCTCGTGGACCGCGTCGGCCTCGACGTGTTCGCGGTAGAAGTGCCGGCAGGCCTCGGGTGCGTCGAGCCGTTCGAGTCCGGCGAGGAGTCGCTGGGACCCGGGCGGTGAGGTGATCTCGGTGGCCGCGAGGTGTCCGACGGCCGCACCGCGGTAGCGGCGGTGAAGACCGAAGAGCGACATCAGGTTCACCGGCGTCAGGGCGGCGGCGGGGACGGAGTCGAGGTAGCCGAGATAGTCGGCGGACAGCTCCGACGCGCGGAGCAGGTCGGCGAAGAGCTCCTGGTGCACGGCACGACCGCGACCCCCGCCGAACTCATCGAATTCGACTGCGACGAAAGACGCCTTGGCCTGCCCGCGTAGTCGCGGGATCGCCCAGGCGTGCGGATCGGCCTCCTTGAGGTGATACAGCGACCGCAGTGCGAACATCTGGCGGTATTGCTCCCAGGTCCCGTTGTCGCGGAGGAAGTACGACGCGCCGTCGCCGTCGAGGTTCTCGATGCAGAGTTCGTCCATCTCGACCTGCACGGACTCGTCCTCGGCGGCCGCGGGTACGTCGCGGTGGAGGGCCTCCAGGAACCGCCGCTCGAGTTCGGCGCGCAGCGACAGCAGCGCCGGCTGCCACTCCCACGTGACATCGGCGTCGGCGAATCCGACGTAGTGCATCTCGTAGCAGAGGTAGAGCGCGAGCTGCAGGTCGTCGCCGTAGGGGTCCGGGTCGTGCAGTGCTGCGGTGACGTCGACGGTCGGTGTCGTATCGGGATCGCTGCGCAGCAGGTCGATCACCGCCTGGGACAGGGGACCGCGTGCCTGTGGCAGCGTCGGGATGCGAAAGACCCCGACCGTGGTCGGATCCGCAGCGATCGCCTGAGCTGACACCAGCACTCCTCACTCCTCTGGTCCGCGACGCCGGGCGCGGACGCGGATCGTTCCCCGGGTATCCGGGGGCGGCCTGGCCCAAACCTGCCATGCCGGTGACCGTCATCCCAGAATAGGCCGCCGCTACCCGGATCTGACCGCGCTGAGCAGGGCGTCGTCGAGTGAAGCGCGCACCAGGGCGGCGGCGAGGACCTCGGGCCTGCCGCCGGCGAGGTCGGCGAGCCGCCCGGGGTCGTCGGGAAGACCGAGGTCCTTGGCGGCGTCGAGGGCCCGTCGGTCGAAACGCGGTGCGACCCAGCCCCACACGGACTGCACCTCGCGCAGGAAGATCTCGGCGCCGACCGGACCTATGCCGGTGAACTCCTGCAGCAGTTTCGCGGCCTTGTCCGGGTCGGAGTCGGCCTTCTCGGCGAGTTCGCGGAGATCGCCGTGATAGTCGTCGAGCACCTTCCGGCCGGCCTCCCCGAGCCGGGTGGCGGTGCTCTCGTCGTAGCGCTTGTAGTGTCCCCGGCCCAGGGCGTCGACGAGGCTCTGCCACGACGCCCGGGCCATCTTCTCCGGGGTCCGGTACCCCGACGAGAACAGTTCGCGAGCTGCGGCGACCGCGATCTCGGCGGAGATCCGCGTGCTCAGCAGGAGGGACAGGACGAGCAGCTCGAACAGTGGCGACGGGGTGTCCTTCAGCGTGATCCCCGCGTCGTCGGCGTAGGTGCGGCCGGCTCGCTCGAGCAGGGCCTTCACGGTGTCGTCGGTGTTGTCATCGCTCATGGTCGCCGACTACCCGAGGTGGCGATCGGGCAATCACCTCACAGCCAGTGGCTGCGCCGGAAGACCACGAACAGCAAACCGCACACCGCCACCAACACGCCGAGGACGAGCGGATAACCCCACGGCTGATGCAGTTCGGGCATGTGGTCGAAGTTCATGCCGTAGATCCCGGCGACCATCGTCGGAACCGCGGCGATCGCAACCCAAGCGGAGATCTTGCGCATGTCGGTGGTCTGCTGGATGCCCACCTTCGCGGCGCCGGCCTGCAGCAGGGAGTTCAGCAGATCGTCGTATTCCAGCACCCGGTCGATGACGGTGGTGAGATGGTCGTCGACGTCGCGGAGGTGCCGGCGAACCTCCTTGGGCACCAGCGGGTTTCCGCCGGCGGTCAACATCCGCAATGGTTCGGACAGCGGGGTGACGGCGCGTCGGAGTTCGAGGACCTCGCGCCGCAGCAGATAGACCGGGTCGATGTCGAGCCAGCGATTCTGCCGGCTGAACACCGACTCCTCGATCGCCACGATGTCGACGTCCATGCGTTCGGTCACGGCGAGATAGCTGTCGACGACCTTGTCGGCCACGGCGTGCAGCACGGCGGTCGGGCCGAGTGCGAGCCGTTCGGGGCGGCTCTCGAGATTCCGCCGCATCCCCGACAGTTCGGTGTGCTCGCCGTGCCGCACCGTGAGGACGAAGTCGGGTCCGGCGAAGACCATGATCTCGCCGGTCTCCACGACCTCGCTGGCCTTCGCCATCGACTCGTGTTCGACGTACTGCACGGTCCGCAGCACCAGGAACTGCGTGTCGTCGTAGACCTCGAGTTTCGGCCGCTGGTGCGCGTGCACGGCGTCCTCGACGACGAGCTCGTGCAGACCGAAGGTCGTGCCCACATCGGCCATCTGGGAGTCGTCGGGGGAATGCAACCCGACCCACACGAAGCCCTCACCCGATTCACGAACCTGAGCCAGTGCGTCGCGGTAACCGATGCGACCCGGCCGGCGGTGGCCGTCGACATAGACCGCGCAGTCGACGACCGCGCGTGCCGCGGGTACCGGGATCTTCCTCGGCGAGGCGTGTGCGTCCCGACGCGGCGGGAGGCCACGCGGACCGGATTTGGGGATCGTCGCCACGTCTGCCGATGGTACGCGCGGGGATTGCCTCGTTCCCGCCTATCGGATCTCGGCCGTGCCGCCGAGGGCGTCTGAACCGGGAGGCGCACAGCAGATACGGTGGCACCGTGCGTAAACGTCTCGTCCGCAAGCGTCTCGTGGTGGTCACCGGGCTGATCGTGGCACTGGCCGTCGTCCTCGCCGGGTGCGGGGACGACGCCGCGTCGCCACCGCGGGGCATCGTGATCGGCTCGTCGGACGACGCGGCCATGCGGGTGATGGCCGAGGTGTACGCGGGTGCACTGCGCAACGCGGGTTCCGTCGTGTCCGCCGACCGGCTTCGCGGTGACGACGCGACGCTGCTCGACGAGATGGATCGCGCCGACCTGGACCTCTTCCCGGCCTTCACCGGGGACCTGCTGACGATGCTCGCCCCGTCGTCGACCGCGGTCGGCGCCGAGGACGTCTACGTGGAGCTGAACCGATCACTGCCGCAAGGTGTTTCGGTGGGCGACGAGACGCCGGTCTCCGGCGCACCGCAGATCTTCGTGTCGACGGCCCTCGCCGGCAGCGTGGGCGCCACCGGCCTCGACGACTGCGCACTGCTACCGGCCGGACTCCCGGTCGTCGCCACCTCCGACCCCGATCCGGCGACGCTCAACGCGTTCACCTCGGCCGGGTGCCGACTCGGACCCGTGGAAACGGTCGACACCACCGATCAGGTCCTGCGGCGCGCAGCCGACGGCAACGCGGTCGGTCTCCTCACGCCTCTCGACATCGCCGGGGAGGACGCCGAGGGCGCATCGTCCGACGTCCAGGCACTACGCAACTCGGAAGGCGGCGACGACACCCCCGACAACGCGCCGGACGGGGGCGAGGCGAGTACCGAGCGCGAGCCCGTCGCCGAACAGACCGGACCGCGCGCCGAGGTGCTCGTGCCCGTGTTCCGGGCGGCCGCACTCAACCGCGATCAGGTCAAGACCATGAACAAGGTCGCCGGCGAGATCACCACCGCCGACCTCGCCACGATGTCGGGCGAGGTCGAGACCGGCAGCGATCCGCGGGACGTCGCGCTCGAGTGGCTGGCCGAACACGGCCTGTAGCTGCTCAGTCCGCCTTCGAGAGCGCCCAGCCGGTGACCTTCGCCGAGACCCACTGGTACTTCGATGCGACGATGCGCACCGCGAGATCGAGGATCTTCGCATCGGCTCCGACGAGGATGCGCGCCTTGTTCTTCCGCACGCCCTCGATGATCACGTCGGCGGCGTCCGCACTCGACATGCGCGCGAGGTAACGGTCGAAGAAGGCGGCGGTCGCCTTCTGGTCGTGGTCGCCGGACACGGTGGCGTTGCGGGCGATCGCGGTCTTGATTCCGCCCGGGTGCACACAGGTCACCTGGACCGGGTGCTTGGCGATGATCATCTCCTGGCGCAGGGCCTCGGTGAAGCCGCGGACGGCGAACTTCGCCGAGTTGTACGCGGCCTGACCGGGTTCGGCGAGGAGGCCGAACAGCGACGAGGTGTTGACGATGTGGCCGTCGCCGGAGGCGATGAGGTACGGCAGGAACGCCTTGGTGCCGTTGACGACTCCCCAGTAGTCGACATCCATGACGCGCTCGATGTCCTTGAACTCGGTGCGTTCGATCTCGCCGTGATGTGCGATGCCGGCGTTGTTGAAGACCACGTTGACCACGCCGAAACGGTCCTTGACGGTGTCGGCGTAGGTCAGCACGGCCTCCCGCTCGGCGACGTTGAGCAGCTGCGAATGCACTTCTGCTCCGGCCGCTTTCACGAGACGCTCGGTTTCGGCCAGGCCGTCGGGCGTGACGTCGGAGATGGCGAGGCGTGCACCCTGCCGGGCGAGTTTGACCGCGATGTCGCGGCCCATGCCCGAACCGGCGCCGGTGATGACCACGACCTTGTCGCGAAAGTCCTTCATGAGTTGTCTCCTCGAGATGGTGTCGAAGTGGCGGGGGGTCGAACGCTCAGGCGTTGACGGCCGCCGGCTGGTCGGTCTTCGACTCGTCGCCGTGGTCCGGGGTGGAGGTCGCCGGGCGTCGTGCGCCGCGGGTGACATCGTATGCGGCGATGTCGAACCGGCGGGTCGTGTTGCGGAAGGCGAAGGTGAATCCGGGCCACAGCGTGGTGATGTTGCCGTTGGCGTCCTTGTACCAGGAGGCGCAGCCGCCGTTGACCCACACGCTGTTGCGCAGCTTGTGCTGGATGCCCGCGTTGAACTCCTGCTGTGCGGACAGCTTCACCTCGGTGCGGGTGATCCCCTGCGACCGAACGGTTTTGAGGTAGTCGACGAGGTAATTCAGCTGCGACTCGATCATGTACACCATCGAGGTGTGGCCGAGGCCGGTCGACGGCCCGACCATCAGCATCATGTTCGGGAAACCGTGGACGAACGAGCCCTTGTAGCCCTGCATGCCGATCTCGGCCCAGACGTCGGCCAGGCTGCGCTGGTCCTTGCCGACGATCTTGTCGAAGACGGGGGAGTCGGTGACGTGGAATCCGGTGGCGACGACGATGACGTCGACCTCGCGGGTCGTCCCGTCCTTGGCGACGACCCCGGTGGGGGTGATGCGCTCGATCCCGTCGGTGATGAGGTCGACGTTGGGGCGGGCGAGGGCGGGATACCAGTCGTTGGACCGCAGGATGCGCTTGCATCCCACCTGGAAGGTGGGGGTGGCCTTACGGCGCAGCTCGGCGTCGCGACCGATGCCCCGCGCGATGTTGGCGCGGCAGAGCAGTTCGACGGGCTTGAGCGCGGTGGGGGAGTAGGTCAGGCCGAAGGCGATGACCTCGTTGGCGGCATAGATCCCGCCGCGGACGGCCGACTGGTAGCCCGGGACGTTCTTGTACGCCCAGTGCTCGAGCTTGGTGTACGCGCGTTCGGTACGGGGGACGATCCACGGTGCGGTGCGCTGGTAGACGTCGAGGCGCGAGGTCACCTTGGCCAGCTCCGGGACCAGCTGGATGGCCGAGGCGCCGGTGCCGATGACCGCGACGCGCTGTCCGGTGAAGTCGTGGTCGTTGTCCCAGCGGGCCGAGTGGACGATCTTGCCCTCGAAGGATTCGATGCCCTCGATGTCGGGGAGGTTCGGCTCGCAGAGCGGTCCGACGCCGCCGATGAGGACGCGGGCGCGGACCTGTTCGGTGGTGCCGTCGCGCTCGGTGTCGATGATCCAGCGTCCCTCGTCCTCGTTCCACGCGGCGTTGGTGACCTCGGTGCCGAAGCGTGACCGGGCCGCGATGTCGTGACGAGCCGCGACATCGTTGATGTACGCATGGATCTCCGGCTGGTGCGAGTACGACCGCGACCAGGTCGGGTTCTTCGCGAACGAGTAGGAGTACAGCTGCGACGGCACGTCGCAAGCGGCGCCGGGGTAGGTGTTGTCGCGCCAGGTGCCGCCGAAGTCGCGGCCTCGATCGAGGAGCACGAAGTCGTCGAATCCGTGCTGCCTCATCCGGATGGCGGCACCCAGCCCCGAGAAGCCGGCCCCGATGATGGCGATCTCTACATCGTTCGTTGTCATGGTGCCACCATAGGGGTGATACTGAACACGTGTCAATAGTTATTGAACAAGCCTCAATAGGGGTAGTCTGACCGGGTGACCAGTAGAGGAACGGCTGCCACGCCGGTGATCGAGGACAAGCCGACCGCGTCCAAGCGCACCCGGATGAGTCCCGAGGCCCGTCGCGATCAGCTCCTCGAGTTCGGTCTGGAGATGGTCCGGGATCGACCCCTCGACGAGATCACCATCGACGCCATCGCCGACGCGGCCGGGGTGTCGCGGGCGCTGCTGTTCCACTATTTCGCGTCCAAGCAGGACTATCACGTCGCGATCGCCCAGGCGCAGGCCGACCGGATGCTGGCCTGCACCGAACCGGACGAATCCCTCGGCGACCCGATCGCCATCCTGACCGCATCCATGGCGGCCTTCGTGGACTTCGTCAGCGAGAACCGTTCGGCGTACACAGCTCTCATCCGCGGGGCGTCGAGCTCGGACCCCGCGATGCGCGACGTCTTCGACCGCACCCGGGAGGTCATGGTCGGCCGCGTTCTCGATCACGCGCCGGCTTTCGGTGTGGAGGTCACCCCGACGGTGGTGCTGAGCGTCCACGGCTGGGTCGCCTTCGTCGAGGAGACGACGATCCGCTGGCTGACCTCGCCCACGGTCACCCGTGAGCAGCTCCTCGGCCTGATCACCGCGGCGCTGCCGGCGCTCGCCGCTGCGGGCGAACAAGCCACCGGGGCCACCGGGTAGCAACGTGTCAGGCGGCCGGGCCGCCGGCCGGGTTGACGGTTCCCGTCGCGGGCCGCACATCGCGGTTGCGTAGGAGGAGGCCGACCGCGATCATCCCGACCCCGAGAACGAAGTGCAGCCAGTTGTCGGCGGTGTTCACCGGGACGAAGTTGGCGCCGCTGTCCTGGTCGATGACCAGACCGTAGACCCAGAGCACGAGGTAGATGGCACCGCCGGCAACCAGATAGAGGAACGCGGTGGCCACCGTGCGGGCCAGGAGTATCCCCGCCACGCCGAACAACAGGTGGACGATGTTGTGCAGGATCGACACCTGGAAGATGCCGAGCAGAGCGGCCTCGGAATGATGACCCGCGAACGTCAGCGTGTCGTAGTCCGTGGTGATACCCGGGATGAAGCCCAGGATTCCGACGAGCAGGAAGACCGCGCCGACGACGAGCGCCGCGGTCCGGATGGGTGAACGAGTGACCCGGGCATTCGTGGATGACATGAGAATCGACCTCCGAGGATTTCTGCGGATGCCGCGGCACGGTCTCGACCACGCTCTGATCTGTGTAGCCGGTAATAACCCTCACGATCGGTTCCAAACCTGCGGTTGTGCACACGCCCGGATACTGTCGGTCCCGGGATTGTTCACCGTTGTGAACGGTCGCCTGCCGACCCCCGATGTCGGGAGGTGGCCCATCCACGACGATGAGCTGCCGTGACGTTGCTGTCCACCACCTGACACGGTCGGGACGAAAGGTCTTGCTATATGCCAATGCCGGAGAACGCCGAGGTTCGACGCGGGGTGCCAGGATGAAAGTCGCCATAGTCATCATCGGGACCCGGGGTGACGCACAACCCGGACTGGTCCTGGCACATGCGCTCGTCGAACGAGGACACGACGTCCGCATCGGGTTGCCGCCGAATACGATCAACGACGTCATGCGGCAATCGCTCGACGTCCGGCCCCTCGGGGTCGATTCGCGCGCCCATATGGAGAAAGTGCGGCGCATCCGCCGGGAGACGGAAGGGAAACCCATCCGTCGCATGCGCGACCTCGGTGCCGCGCACGTCTTCGGCTGGGATCAGCTCGTCGATGACATGGCGACGGTGGTCGACGGTGCCGATGTGATCGTCACCGGGTACAACACCGAGGTCCAGGCGCTCGCCTACGCCGAAGCTGCCGGTGTCCCGCTGGTGTCGATCCACCACGCGCCCGTCCGACGAAACCGTCGGGTGGCTCCGTTCATCGGGCGCCTGCCGGCCCGCAACAGCGCCGCGGTCCTCGCCAACTGGTTGTTGTTCGATGCGGTCACCTCGCTGCTCGGCCGACGCCGGGAGAACCGACTGCGCGCCCAGCTGGGTCTGCCCAAGGTGTCGCGGCAGTTCGCCACACGGATGAAGGACATACCCGGGGTCGAACTACAGGCCTACGATCCGATGTTCGCGATCCGCGACGACCCGACGTGGGACGGCGACAGCCGGATCCGCCGGCGTCCGGCAGTCGGATTCATCGAGTTGCCGGCTGATCTCCGCCCATTCCTCGACCCCCAGCCCGACGAACCGGAGCCCGGCGACGACCTGATGACGTGGCTGGACGCAGGTGATGACCCGCTGTACGTCGGCTTCGGCAGCATGCCGATGCGAGGGGAGAAGGCCACCCTCGACGCCTTTCTCACGGTCGCTCGTCGTCTCGGGCGCCGGCTGCTGATCTGTGCGGGCTGGACCGACCTGAGCGCCGAGATACGCGCGGCAGCCGAGTCCGACGACGTGCGCATCGAAAGCCACGTCGATCACGCCACCGTGTTCCCACGGTGCGCGGTCGTCGTCCACCACGGCGGCGCAGGCACGACCGCGGTCGCGCTCCGGTCGGCCACGCCGTCGTTGATCTGCTGGTACATGGTCGACCAACCGTTCTGGGGAGAAGAGCTCGAACGGCTCGGCATCGGGGCCTCCATGCCGATGACGAGCGACGGCGTCCTCGACCCCGACCGGATCGAGGAGGCGATCATCTCGCTGCTCGACCCGGGGGTAGCCGAGCGGGCGCGACGGGTCAGCGAGAAACTCACCCGCGCCGGCGACACCGTGACGTACGCGGTCGACGAGATCGAACGCCAGGTCGGTGACGCGGCTGCGCGCGGTGCCGGTGGCGCGAGTGCGGGATCGTCGGTCACGCGACTCGAACGTCTCGCGACCGACGATGCGCTCTACTGGATCATGACGCCGGCACTGGGATGGTCAGTGGTGCTGCAGATCGTCTGGGTCCTCGACGACGAGATCTCACCGGAGGCGCTGACCGCCATGAACACCGCCCTCTCCCGGGGACCACTGCACCGGATTCTGAAGACGACCGATGTGTACGGAGCCCGGCCGCGATGGGAACGGGCTCCGGACGCGCCGCCGCCGGCCATCGACGCCTTGCCGGTCGCGGAGTCCGACATCGACACCTGGGCTGCCGACGAGATGGCCACGGTTCCACTCGATGTCGAGAACGGTCGATGCTGGCGGCTTCGTGCGGCGCGCACCGAGTCGGGCGGCACGGTGGTGTCCCTGTGCGCGCTCCACGTGGCCACCGACGGTCGGGGAATGCTCGCCGCGGCAGCCGAGGCGGCGGCTGCTTCCGGCGCTCCGCTCGACCCGGCGACGGGCGGTGTCACACCGCGCCCCGGCAACGTCCCGGATGCCGCCACCGCCGCCTCGCGCAGCCGCCGGCGACTCGCCGATGTGGCGGACGCCTGCGTGCAAGTCGGTGAAGTCGCGCGAGGTCTCGTACGAGCGGTCGTCGAACAGCGAAGGAGCGTCGACGTCGAACCGGATCCGCGGCCGGACCGGCCGCCGTTGTTCGAGCGATCACCCAACGCCCGGTTCACTTATGCGACCGCGACCGTCCCGACGGACGTGTGGGAGCGGGTCGCGGCCGAACACGGCGGGACGTCGAACACGATGTTCATCGCCGCGGTCAGCGGGCTGCTGAGGTCCAGCGGTTTCGCGCCCCGCGGAGTGCCGATCAAGGTGGGGGTGCCGGTCGACCAGCGTGAGGGCGACGATGAGCGACGCAACGCGATCGCCGGGGTCTCGGTGTATCTGGCCGATGAGCCGGTTGCAGGCGGAGACCTCGGCGGCATTCGCGGCGCCTGCAAGGCAGCTTTTGTGCGACTGTCCGAAGGCAGGCGCGCGCCGCACATCCACCTGAACCCGCTGATCTGGTTCCTGCCGACCTCTCTGCTGTTGAAGGTGGCCGGTGCCGGCGCAGCCGGCCGGACACCCGACGCGATGGTCTCCAACCTCGGCGATGTCCCGGCCGAGGCGATGGAGATCGGTGGCCGGCCTGTGCGTCGCATCGCACTCCGCGGGATGGCGCAGGGAGTCGACCCGACCACGGAACTGAGGTTCGGCGACGGTGTCCAGTCGTGGCTGCTCCGGAGCCCGGAGCAGGTCACCTTCTCCGTCCTCGGCTGCGACGAGTCCCACTTCCCGGACGACGGGACGCTGCGCGACCTGCTCGACCGCGAACTCGATTCCTGGGACATCCCGCACCATATCTGGTGAGTCTGAACGCAGCGCGGCCCCTGCCGGATGATTCCGGCAGGGGCCGAGCTGCTGTTGGTGATCGGGCGGCGTCGACCTACTCGCCGAACGCCTCGTCGAGGATCTCCTGCTGCTCGACCGCGTGCACCTTGCTCGAACCCGAGGACGGGGCCGACATCGGGCGACGCGACACGCGGCGCAGGCCACCGAGGACGTCCGGGAGGACCTCGGGCAGCCACAGGCCGAGGAACGGCCACGGACCCTGGTTGGCCGGCTCCTCCTGGACCCAGCGGAACTCGCTGGCGTTGCCGTACTGCTCCAGTGTGTTGCGCAGGCGCCGGTGCGGCACCGGGTAGAGCTGCTCGATACGCACGATCGCGATGTCGTCGCGATCCTCCTTGTCGCGGCGGGCGGCGAGCTCGTAGTAGAGCTTGCCGCTCACCAGCAGGACGCGCTTGACCTTGTTGCGGTCGGCGTCGCCCTTGGCGAACTTCGGATCGTCGATGACCGACCGGAACTTGTCGTCGGTGAAGTCCGACACCGGGCTGACGGCGGCCTTGTTGCGCAGCATCGACTTCGGGGTGAAGACGATGAGCGGACGGCTGATGCCGTCGAGCACGTGACGGCGCAGCAGATGGAAGTAACTCGCCGGGGTCGACGGCAGTGCCACCGTCATCGAGCCCTCGGCGCACAGCTGCAGGAAACGCTCGATGCGGCCGGAGGTGTGGTCGGGACCCTGACCCTCGTGACCGTGCGGCAGGAGCAGCACGACATCGGAGAGCTGACCCCACTTGGCCTCACCGGAGGAGATGAACTCGTCGATGATCGACTGGGCGCCGTTGACGAAGTCGCCGAACTGCGCCTCCCACAGCACGAGTGCGTCCGGGTTGCCCACGGAGTAGCCGTACTCGAAGCCGACGACCCCGAACTCCGACAGCGGCGAGTCGTAGACCATGAACCGGCCGCCGTTGTTCTCTTCGTCGGCGGGCTGCAGGTGGTTCAGCGGGGTGTACTCCGAACCGTTCTGACGGTCGATGAGCACCGAGTGACGCTGCGTGAACGTGCCGCGGCGCGAATCCTGACCGGACAGACGGACGGTGCGACCCTCCATCACCAGCGAACCGAAGGCGAGGAGTTCGGCGAACGCCCAGTCGATGTTGCCGTTACGGGCGGCCTCGGCGCGACGCTCCAGAACCGGCTTGACGCGCGGATGCGGATTGAATCCCTCCGGGACGTTGACGAAGGCGTCGCCGATCGTCTGCAGGACCTCCTTGTCGACGGCGGTCACCAGCTTGGTCGGCAGGGTCTGGTCGGACTGGATCGACGGCGACGGCTCGGCGTGGTACTTCTCGAGTTCCTTGACCTCGTTGAAGACTCTCTCGAGCTGTCCCTGGTAGTCGCGCAGAGCGTCCTCGGCCTCCTTGGTCGAGATGTCACCACGACCGATCAGGGCCTCGGTGTAGCTCTTGCGGACGCCGCGCTTGGTGTCGATGACCTCGTACATCGCCGGCTGCGTCATCGAGGGGTCGTCGCCCTCGTTGTGGCCGCGGCGGCGGAAGCACACCAGGTCGATGACGACGTCCTTGTTGAACGCCTGGCGGTAGTCGACGGCGAGCTTGGCGACCCACACGGATGCCTCGGGGTCGTCGCCGTTCACGTGGAAGATCGGCGCACCGATCATCTTCGCGACATCGGTGCAGTACTCGGTGGAACGCGAGTGCTCCGGTGCGGTGGTGAAACCGACCTGGTTGTTGACCACGATGTGTACGGTGCCGCCGGTCCGGTAACCGGGCAGCATCGCCATGTTCAGCGTCTCGGCGACCACACCCTGTCCGGCGAACGCCGCGTCACCGTGCAGCATGAGCGGCAGGATCGGGAAGCGATCGTCCTCGTCGAGGAGATCCTGCTTGGCGCGCACCAGACCTTCGAGGACCGGGTCGACGGCCTCGAGATGGCTGGGGTTGGCGGTCAGCGACACGTTGATCTCGTTGTCGCCGAACATCTGGTAGTACTTGCCCTCGGCTCCGAGGTGGTACTTCACGTCACCCGAACCGTGGGCCTGCGACGGGTTCAGGTTGCCCTCGAACTCGCTGAAGATCTTCGAGTACGGCTTGCCGACGATGTTGGCGAGCACGTTCAGGCGGCCGCGGTGCGGCATGCCGATGACGACCTCGGTGAGGCTGTGCTCGGCGCTCTGGTCGATGACCGCGTCCATCATCGGGATGACCGACTCGGCACCCTCGAGCGAGAAGCGCTTCTGACCGACGTACTTGGTCTGCAGGAAGGTCTCGAAGGCCTCGGCCGCGTTCAGCTTGCTCAGGATGTACTTCTGCTCGCCGACCGGGGGCTTGACGTGCTTGACCTCCACACGTTCCTGCAGCCACTTCTGCTGTTCCGGTTCCAGGATGTGGGTGTACTCCACACCGACGTGCCGGCAATACGCGTCGCGCAGGATCGACAGCACATCGCGCAGCTTCATCTTCTCCTGGCCGTGGAAACCGCCGACCTTGAAGGAGCGGTCGAGATCCCAGAGGGTCAGGCCGTAGGTCGCGATGTCCAGATCCGGATGGCTGCTGCGCGCATCACTGTCCATCATCAGCGGATCGATGTCGGCCATCAGGTGACCGCGGCTGCGATAGGCCGCGATGAGTTCGAGCACGCGGGTGCTCTTGTCGACCAGACCGGCCGGGATGTCCCGACGCCAGCGGACCGGCTCGTAGGGCACATGGAACGCGGTGAAGATCTCGTCGTAGAACGCGTCGTCGATCAGCAGCTGGTGGATGGTGCGCAGGAAGTCGCCCGACTCCGCGCCCTGGATGATGCGGTGATCGTAGGTCGAGGTCAGCGTCATCAACTTGCCGACGCCGAGTTCGGCGATCTGCTCGTCGCTGGCACCCTGGAACTCGGCCGGGTACTCCATCGCACCGGCGCCGATGATCGCGCCCTGCCCCTTCATCAGGCGGGGCACGGAGTGCACGGTGCCGATGGTGCCGGGGTTGGTCAGCGAGATGGTGACGCCGGAGAAGTCGTCGGCGCCGAGCTTGCCGTCACGCGCGCGTCGGACGATGTCCTGGTATGCGGTGTAGAACTCGGCGAACCCCATCGTCTCGCACTCTTTGATCGCGGCGACGACGAGTGTGCGGTTGCCATCTTTGCCGACCAGATCGATGGCCAGACCGAGGTTGGTGTGCGCGGGGGTGACGACGTTGGGTTTGCCGTCGATCTCCGCGTAGTGCCGGTTCATGTTCGGGAAGGCCTTGATGGCCTGGACGATCGCGTAACCCAGGATGTGGGTGAAGCTGATCTTGCCGCCGCGGGTACGGGCGAGGTGGTTGTTGACGACGATGCGGTTGTCGATCATCGCCTTGGCGGGAACCGCGCGAACACTGGTGGCCGTCGGGATCTCCAACGACAGGGCCATGTTCTTCGCGATGGCGGCGGCGGGACCGCGCAGGACCTTGTTGGCGTCTGCGTTGTCCTTGGCGTCCGACGGGGCGGACTTGGCGGCGCCGACCGTGGCAGCAGGCTTCGGCTGGGAACGGGCGGAGCCGTCGCGGCTCGCGAGGCTGTGGCCGGATGCGGCCTTCGTCGCGGTCGACTCCTTGGCAGGGGAGGGCTTGCGAGCTGCGGCGGTCCGCGTCGGTGTCTGGTCGAGGGTGACCTGCTTACGCGGTGTGGTCTCGCCGGCGGGTGTCGCCGGGGCGCTGCCACGGCCGGAGCCGGAGGCGCTGCCGTTGGCGGACGGGGTGGAGGCCGGTTCGGTGGACACTGGGCCACCGTTGTCTCCGGGCTTGTAACTCTTCAAGAGCTCGTGCCAACTCGGGTCCACCGAGCTCGGGTCCTCTTTGAACTGCTGGTACATTTCCTCGACCAGCCAGGTGTTCTGTCCGAAGTCAGAAATCGAACTGCTGCTCACAGCGGTATCTCGCCTCAATTCCCTTAAGGTGCCGGGTTCTCTGCCACGCTGTCGTCCCTTGTGGAGACTATCGGTGAACCAAGTGCCGATGCTACGCGTCGTCGGCTGCGTCACACCCACCGACCTGCTACTACGGAGTCAGATCGTCATCTCGGGTGATCCGGCGCGGATGGTTCGGTTGTCGGTGTGCGATGCGCCTCGTTGCGCGTCCTGTCCCGAGCCCGTGAGGTCGGCACCCACCGCATTCTTCCTCACGGCGTGCACCGTCGCGTCGGGCTCCGTCACCGCGGCCTCGTCGGGGTCCACACCGGCTTCCCAGAAGCCGCGATACAGAGTGTCCAACGCCAGTAGTTCGTCATGTGTTCCGAGTTCGACGATCCGGCCGCCGTCGACCACCGCGATGAGGTCGGCACGGGCAGCGGTGGCCAGCCGGTGGGCGACGATGACCGAGGTCCGGCGCCGCGTCATCTCGCGGCCGGCCACCAGGACCTGCGCCTCGGTCGCCTGGTCGAGCGTGGCGGTGGCCTCGTCGAGCAGGAGCAGATCGGGGTCGACGAGTTCGGCCCGGGCCAGCGCGATCAGCTGACGCTGGCCGGAGCTGAGACCCTGACCGCGTTCGCCGATGGGGTGATTCATGCGCCCGGGCAGAGCCGCGATCATCGGAAGAGCACCCACCGCGGCAGCGGCCTCGACGATCGTCGCCCGGTCGGCATCCGGCCGCCCGTAGGCGATGTTGTCCGCGACGGTCCCGGTGAACAGGTGCGGTTCCTGCGGGACCAGACCCAGGCGGCGACGATATCCGGAGAGGACGAGATCGCCGATGTCGGTGCCGTCCACGAGGACGCGTCCGGTCGTCGGGTCGTAGAAGCGGGCGAGCAGTTTGACGATCGTCGACTTGCCCGCGCCGGTCCGGCCGACGAGTGCGAGCGAGGTTCCGGCCGGGATGTGCAGGTCGACGTCGTGCAGCGCGTCGGACTCCGCACCCTGATAGCGGAAGCCGACCCGGTCGAACTCGACCTCGCCGTCGAAGCCGGTCGCCGGCGGTGCCGCGGCGTCCGGGTTGACCCGCAGCGAACTCGGGGTCCGCAGCAGGTCGCCGATCCGGCGCAGGCCGACCGCCGCCTGCTGGTAACCGTCGAAGACCTGCGACAGTTGCTGGACGGGACCGAACAGCATCGTGAGATAGAGGACGAATGCGACCAGGGTGCCCGCGGACAGCGACCCGGCCGCCACCTGGCCGGCGCCGACGCCGAGCGCGATCGCGGTGGCGATGTCCGACATCAGCATGATGAGCGGGAAGTACGACGCGATCGCTCGCTGCGACACCATCCGCGCCTCGACCCACGCCGCGGACCGCTGCGCGAATCGTTCCTGTGCACCCGCGGTGCGGAGGTAGCTCTGAGTGGTCTTGATCCCGGCGATGTTCTCCTGGAAGTCGGCGTTCACGGTGCTGATCAGTTCGCGGGACCGCGTGTAGGCGGCGCTCGCGACCCGACGGAAGACGATCGTGGCGGCGACGAGGAGCGGGAAGACCGGAAGGACCAGCAGTGCGAGCAACGGGCCGGTGACCAGCAACGCGATCGTGACCCCGACCAGGGTCAGGAGCGCGACGATCGCCGAGGTGAGCCCGGTCTGCAGGAAGGTCGACAATGCGTCGATGTCGGTCGTCATCCGCGTCATGATGCGACCCGACAGTTCGCGTTCGTAATAGTCCAGCCCGAGCCGCTGGATGTGGGCGTAGCTGCGGATGCGCAGCCCGAACAGCACACGTTCGCCGGCGCGTGTGGAGGTCAGCGTCAACAACGACGCGGCGACCCACCCGACCCCGACGAGCACCACACCGCCGACCGCCGCCCACCACAGGGTGCGCTGGTCGTGGTCTCCGGCGGCGTCGATGACGGCGCGGGCGATGCTGGGGAACACCAGGCCGATGAGGGTGTCGACGGCGATGGCCGCCAACGCGAAGGCGAGTAGCCATCGGACCGGTCTCAGCAGTCCGCGGAGCGTGAAGTGCGGGTTCTCGCGCCGGACGTCGGCGACGTCCACCTCGGGGTCCTCGACGGCCGGCGGCAGTGCGTCGACCCTCGCCTGGAGTTCGGGCGTCGCGGGCATCGAACCCAGGGCGCCGGCGACACCGCCGCCGCCGCGACGCCCGGCCCGTGGTCCGGCGCCGACCGCTGTGCCGGGCCGGGCAGGTGGCTGCCCGGCCGGGAGATCAGTTGTGGGCCAGAGGTTCTCGATGTCGTCTGCGGAGACGTTCGGCGGCGCGGGTGTCGACGGGCCATCGAGGTCTCCCACGGCGTCGGTCATCAGCTCGCGGAACCTCGCCGACCCGGCCTCGAGTTCGGCCAGTGTGCCGATCGCGGTGATCCGGCCGTCGTCGAGCACGGCCACCCGATCGGCGAGCACGAGCGTCGACCGCCGATGGGCCAGGACCAGCATGGTGCGGTTCTCATCGCGCAGGCGGCCGAGGATCCGGGCCTCGGTGGTCGCGTCGACCGCCGACGTCGCGTCGTCGAGCACCAGGACGCGCGGATCGGCGAAGAGGGCGCGCGCCAGGGCGACCCGCTGGCGCTGTCCGCCCGAGAGGGTCAGGCCGCGCTCGCCGACGACGGTCTCATAGCCGTCGGGCAGTGCCTCGATGAACTCCGCCGCATCGGCCGCCGCGGCGGCTGCCGCGACCCGGTCGGCGAGGGAGTCGGGATCGACGGCGGCGGCGGGCCCCATCGCGATGTTCGCGGTGATCGTGTCGGAGAACAGGAAGGGCTCGTCGAAGACGACGGCCACGGCGCCGTGCAGCGCGCCGGGCGTCAGCGAGTCCACCGGGTGCGGCCCGTCGGAGCCGATGAGGGAGATGGTGCCCGCGTCGGGCCGCTCGAAGCGGCTGACCAGATCGGCGACGGTGGACTTCCCGGAGCCGGGCGGGCCGACGATCGCCACGCATTCACCCGGTTCGATCCGCAGGTCGATGCCGGTGAGCACGGCAGGCGGGTCATCCGCCTCATGGGTGTGATGGGCGAAGGAGACATGGTCCAGTTCGACGCCGAGCTGCCCGTCGGGCAGCGTGCCGGTGGCGGTTTCGCCGGGGTCGCGCGGGTGATCGATGACGTCGTAGACGCGTTCGACCGCGGCGCGGGCCAGCTGGGCGTTGACGATGAGGTTGGTGAGGAGGCGGGCGATGCCCGTCATCGCGGTGACGTAGGTGGTGAAGGCGAGGAACGTGCCGGCGGTGATCGCGTCCGTCATCGTCAGGTAGCCGCCGACGACGATCACCCCGACCATTCCCAGCTGGGGGATGGCGCCCAGGGTCGGGCCGAACCGGGCGTTGATCCGCGCCGCGCGCAGACGCCGGGCGAACAGCGTGCGGCAGCGCGTCACCAGTCCGTCGACGGCGCGGTCCTCCTGGCCGAAGCCCTTGACGACGCGTACGCCGGTGACCGTCTCTTCCACGTGCTGGGCGACGTCGGCCGCGGATTGCTGGGCGGACCACGTCGCGGCGAACAGCTTCCGGCGGGTACGGAAGACCTCGAGGGCGATGAGTGGCGCGATCACCAGCGCGACGGCGGTGAGCATCGGCGAGAGATAGGCCATGATCCCGAGGGCCACGACCATCTGGACCGCGGCGCCCATCGACAGCGGAGCCATCGCGAGCAGTCCCTGGACCACCTGGATGTCGGAGATGGAGCGGGAGACGATCTGCCCCGTCCGGATCTGGTGCTGACTGCGGCCGTCGAGATGGAGCAGGGTGTCCAGCAGGCGTCGGCGCAGGTTGTTCTGCACGTTGATCGCGAGTCGGCCCGCGAACACGCGCCGCCCGAAATGGCAGACGTAGCGCACGAGAGCCAGGACGACCAGCCCGGTGATGATGGTGGACAGGGCGAGATCGTCGTCGATCACGCCGGTGGCCCGGTCCACCGCCCCTTTGGCCAGCAGGGGCATCACGACGTCGACGGCCACCGCGATCATCGTGACGGTCAGGGTCACGACGACGATGCGACGGTAACGCCACGTCTCTCCGACCAGCTTCCGGATCCAGCCCGGTGAGGTGGTCGGGGTGCTCCCGGTGGCGGGAGGCGCGAAGGGTCCCGGGATCACCGCGAGCCGGGCGGCAACGGGCTCGTCTCGCCCACCACCTCGGCGTCGAGTACCCAGAAGACAGGCGCGGGACCGAACGCCTCACGCGCGTTGTGCACGATCTTGCGACCGAGTGCGCGGCTTCCCGCGCCACCGATCACCGCACCGATGCCGGCCGGCATCAGCTTGCCGAAGATCAACGGTGCGCGCCGGATCGCGTACTTGCGCACGAGTTTGTTGACGAGGGTCTTGTTCAATCTGGTGATGGCGCCCGACGGTAGGGCCGCACCGCCGAGTCGGCGAAGGGGGCCGCCTCGCGTACCGACGACCCGGCCGAGCGCGAGCACGCCCTCCTCGCCGAGTGCGACCGCCAGGACCAGTGCCTTGCGTCGTTCGGTCTCGTGGACGCCGATGCCGTGAACCTCGGCGACGGACAGGGCGAGCAACGCCGAGGCCTCGAGGAAGAAGGCGGTGTCGCCGGTCATCGCGCCGAAGGCTGTCATGGTTCCCACACCGGGCACGGCCGCGGCCGCACCGACGGCCCCACCCGAGCCGGTGACGGCGTTCAGGTAGCGCTTCTCGAGCCGCTCGATGATCTGCGCGGGGGAGTCGTCGGGGTATTTGCGGCGCAATGAGGCGACGTACTTCTTCACCGCGGGGCCTTGGAGCCTCTGCGCGCGGTCGAGGATTCCGCCGGTGACCTCGACGGCTTTGCCGGGCTGGTTGCGAGCGGTGTCGGTCATGACTTCGGTACCCAATTCTCTTCGGGGACGACCTCGGCGGGTCGTGGGGGGCCGGGTGGTGTGCCGTCGCCGAAGGGGCGTCCGCCGAGTTCCTCACGATGGTGGGGGGTGAGCCATCCCCGCAGGTCGGGGCCTTTCGGCACGATCTGGGTGGGGTTCACGTCGGTGTGCACGATGTAGTAGTGCTGCTTGATCTGGGTGAAATCGGTGGTGTCGCCGAAGCCCGGGGTCTGGAACAGGTCACGCGCGTACGCCCACAGCACCGGCATCTCGCTGAGCTTGCTGCGATTGCACTTGAAATGGCCGTGGTAGACGGGGTCGAAGCGGGCCAGGGTGGTGAACAGGCGGACGTCGGCCTCGGTGATGGTGTCGCCGACCAGGTATCGCTGCGTCGACAGCCGCGCGGAGAGCTCGTCGAGCTTGGTGAACAGGCGGTCGTAGGCGGCGTCGTAGGACTCCTGACTGCCGGCGAACCCGCATCGGTAGACGCCGTTGTTGACCTCGGTGTAGACGCCTCGACTCACCTCGTCGATCTCGTCGCGCAGGTGCTCGGGGTAGAGCTCGGGTGCGCCGTCGCGGTGGAACGCCGTCCACTCGAGCGAGAAGTCGATGGTGATCTGGGGGAAATCGTTGGTCACGACCTCGCCGGTGGGGACGTCGACGATCGCGGGCACGGTGATTCCCTTGGGATAGCGGGGGAACCGCTTCTCGTAGGCGTCCTTGAGTCGTGGGATCTGCAGGACGGGGTCGAGGCCGCCCGGGTCGAGATCGAAGGTCCACGAGTTCTTGTCGTGGGTGGGCCCGCAGAGTCCGAGAGAGATGGCGTCTTCGAGCCCGAGGAGCCGACGGACGATCAGCGTCCGGTTGGCCCAGGGGCAGGCGCGCGCGGCGACGAGACGATAACGACCCGCCTCGACGGGGTAACCGTCGCGACCGTCTGCGGTGATGCGGGTTTCGATGTACTTGGTGTCCCGCACGAATTCCTGGCCGGACATCACATAACTGCCCTGTTCGCCGGAATCGCTTGTCGCGGTGTGGTCGCTGGCGGTGGAATCCTCGGGCGCACGAGTCATGCTCACCACAGTAGTGATGGCCGGTGACAGTTGGCAGGGTCCGGACATGTGCGTATATTCCGACTGGAATATTCGACGCCGATCACACGACCTCGGGGTCGTCGGACCAGGAGGTTCGCGCATGGCGTGTTCCACCCCGCTCGGACCGGTGGCGATCCTGGTGCTCGGCCTCCTCCACGAACGTCCGATGCACCCCTACGAGATGGTGCAGACGACTGTCGCGCGCCGCGAGGACCGCCTGGCGAAGTTCCGGGCCGGCACGCTGTACCACGCGGTGGACCGGCTCTTCGAGAACGGACTGATCGAGGTCCACGAGGTCCGTCGCGAGGGCAACCGTCCCGAACGGACCGTGTACGCGATCACCGAGCAGGGTCGGGGAGCGCTCACCGACAATCTCGAACGCATCCTCGAGACGAGACCCGAGGAATACCCCGAGCTGTACCTCGCGCTGTCCGAGGCGCACGGGCTGCCCCGGAACCGGGTCGTCGAACTCCTCGACCGGAGGATCGCGACCATGCGGGCCGACCTCGCCGACGTCGAGGTCGCCGTTGCGGAGATCCGGTCCCGCGGCAAACCGGAGATGTTCTTCCTGGACGAGGGTTGCCGGATCGCGACACTCACCGCCCAGATCGCATGGCTCGACGACCTCGTCGACCGCCTCCGCACGTACCGCATCGCATGGCTCGACGACCCGGATTCGCCGTATCGCGTTCCCGCCGGGCCGAATACCTCTCCGGCTCCGAACACCTCCCCCGACACCGAACGCCTGACACAGAAGGTCGAGTAGAGATGACCCGTTCCACCCCCGCCGCCGGGGTCGCCGGCTCCGAGGTGACGACGAGGCCCTGGGCTGCGCTGATGGCGCTGTGCGTGGGCTTCTTCATGATCCTCGTCGACATGACGATCGTGGCGGTCGCCCAGCCGCGTATCCAGGCCGATCTCGACACCGATGTCAACGGCGTCGTCTGGGTCACCAGTGCCTATCTCCTGACGTATGCGGTGCCGCTGCTCATCACCGGCCGTCTCGGGGACAAGTACGGCCCGAAGACGATGTATCAGCTCGGCCTGATCGTCTTCACCCTCGCGAGCGTGTGGTGCGGCCTGTCGTCGTCGATCGGTGAGCTCATCGCCGCACGCGGCCTGCAGGGCATCGGCGCCGCGCTCATCACCCCGCAGACGATGTCGCTGATCACGCGTATCTTCCCGCCGGAGAAACGCGGTGCGGCCATGGGTGTCTGGGGCACGGTCGCCGGTGTGGCCACTCTGGTGGGCCCGCTGCTCGGCGGCATTCTGACCGACGCTCTCGGCTGGGAATGGATCTTCTTCATCAACCTGCCGGTCGGCATCGCAGGACTGGTGCTCGCCGCGACCCTCGTTCCGAAGGTCGAGACAAAGGACCACCAGTTCGACTGGATCGGCGTGGTCCTGTCGGCGATCGGTCTGTCCGCGCTCGTGTTCGGCATCCAGGAGGGCGAGAGCTTCGACTGGGCGGCGTGGATCTGGGCGCTGATCGTCGGCGGTCTGGTGTTCTTGGCGGTCTTCGTCTGGTGGCAGTCGCGCATCCGCACCGAGCCGCTGCTCCCGCTCTCGCTGTTCCGCGACCGCAATTTCTCGCTGGCCACCGTCGGTATCTCCTCGATGGGTTTCGCGGTGTCGGCCATGATGATCCCGCTGACCTTCT
This sequence comes from Gordonia sp. GONU, assembly GCF_024733855.1. Classification (NCBI taxonomy): domain Bacteria; kingdom Bacillati; phylum Actinomycetota; class Actinomycetes; order Mycobacteriales; family Gordoniaceae; genus Gordonia; species Gordonia sp. GONU. The sequence goes on along the minus strand of NZ_JANRHB010000018.1, from coordinate 46,065 downwards.
TCCTGCAGCTCGTGGGCGGTATGACACCCACCCGATCGGCGGTCGTGCTGGTCCCGATGGCGATCCTGACCGGTGTCCTCGCGCCGATCGTCGGGCGCATCGTCGACCGCGTGCACCCACGCGCCATCGTCTCCATCGCGTTGCTGCTCAACGCCATCGCGATCGGCTGGCTGGGCGTGGTCGCGCGCCCGGAGACGCCGGTCTGGATGATCATCCTGCCGCTCTGTCTGATGGGTATCGCGTCCGCCGGGATCTGGGCACCGCTGGCGGCCACCGCCACGCGCAACCTGCCGTGGCATCAGGCGGGTGCGGGTGCGGGTGTCTACAACACGCTGCGCGTGATCGGCTCGGTGCTGGGTTCGGCGATGATCGGGGCCCTTCTGCAGTCCCGCCTCGCGGCCGAGTTGCCCGGGATCGACGCCGCCGCGGCGCAGGACAGCACCGGCGCGAACCAGTTGCCGGAGTTTCTCCGTGAGGGCTTCGCCACCGCGATGGGCCAGTCGCTCTACCTGCCGGCGGCCGCGTTGCTGGTCGGTGTCGTGGCGACGTTCTTCTTCGTCCGGCCGGCGCACCAGTTGCCGTCGCGCGCGCCCGCCGGCCCGGCGGATGCCGCGACGGGTAGCGCGACTCACACCGTCCCCGTGACCGGGGCCTGAGCGCGCGTCCCCCGATCTGTCGGGGCCCGACCGTATGGTTTGTCATCATGCGGATCGTGCACACCTCCGACTGGCACCTGGGCCGGACGTTCCACGGTGTCGACCTGCTCGCCGACCAGCGTCGCGCGCTGAGCCACCTCGCCGCGTTGGTGGCGGCCGAATCGGCCGACGTAGTCATCGTCGCCGGTGACGTCTACGACCGCTCGGTGCCCTCGGCAGACGCGGTCCGTGTCTACGACGACGGTCTGGCCGAGATCGCGGCCGCGGGGGCGCAGATCGTCGTGACGTCGGGCAACCACGACTCGGCCACGCGCCTGGGTGCGGGTTCGTCGTTCGCCGCTGCGGGCGGGTTGCACCTGCGGACCTCGATCGACGCGATCGCCGATCCGGTCGTCCTGTCCGACGCGCACGGCGAGGTCGCGGTGTACGGCATCCCATACCTCGAACCCGACACCGCCCGACGCCACCTCGGCGTCGACGAGGTGTGCGGCCACACCGCGGTGCTCGACGCCGCGATGAGCCGCATCCGGGCCGACCTCGAAACCCGACAGTCGCGATCGGTCGTCGTCGCCCATGCCTTCGTCAGCGGCGCGGCGGCCTCCGGATCGGAGCGTTCGATCAGTGTCGGGGGAGTGGAAACCGTTCCCGCCGAGACCTTCTCCGGCGTCGACTACGTCGCCCTCGGTCACCTTCACTCTCCGCAGCGCGTCACCGACACGGTGCGCTACAGCGGCTCGCTGCTGCCGTACTCCTTCGGCGAGCGCACCCACCGCAAGGCGGTCTGGATCATCGAACTCGACGCCGACGGCGTCACCGAGATCCGCCGCAACGAACTACCCGTCGTGCGCCAATTGAGTTCACTGCGTGGAACTCTCGACGAATTGCTGACCGCGGAACAGTTCCTCGCCGTCGAGGACCACTACGTCGAGGCGACGCTGACCGATACGGTGCGTCCGCTCGACGCGATGCGCCGCCTGCGGGAGCGATTCCCGTTCGCGGTGCACGTGCAGTGGGATCGTCCGCACACCGGTTCCGGGGTCGACTATCGCTCGCGGGTCCGCGGCCGGAGCGATGCCGAGATCATCAACTCCTTCGTCGAGGACGTCCGCGACACCCCGACCAAGGGGGAGCGGGTACTCATCGAACGCGCGCTGCGCGCCGTCGTCGGCGAACCCGGGGCGGACGCCGGCGCCAACGGCGAGCTGGCGCTGTTCGCCCTCGACGCGTTCCGGGCGGAGACCGCATGAGCACGGAAACCGTATGAGACTGCACCGGATTCGGATTCGTGCGTTCGGCCCCTTCGCCGACGAGGTCACCGTCGACTTCGACGAGCTCGGCGCGGACGGCCTGTTCCTCCTGCACGGACAGACGGGCGCGGGCAAGACCACGGTCCTCGACGCGGTGGCGTTCGCGTTGTTCGGACGGGTCCCCGGCGCGCGGGACACCAATCGTCGCCTGCACTCGGATCATGCTGCCCCCGAGACGGTTCCGGAGGTCGAACTCGAGGCCACCATCGGTTCCCGCCGGATGCGCATCACCCGCTCGCCCGAACACGAACGCCCCAAGAAGCGCGGCGACGGGAAGCGGAAGATCAATGCCTGCGCGTCGCTGGTCTGGGTGGACGGTTCGGGTCCGGACCTCACCCGTATCCCCGAGATCGGCGAAGCGGTCGTTCGTCTGCTCGGCATGAGTGCCGAGCAGTTCTTCCAGGTCGTGCTGCTGCCGCAGGGCGACTTCGCCCGATTCCTCCGGGCACACTCCGACGAACGGGAGGAGTTGCTGGAGCGGCTCTTCGACACCGAGCGCTTCGGCGACCTCGAGGAGTGGCTCCGCGACCGGGCCCGTGAGAGCGCGGCCACACTGGCCGAGCACGCCGGCACCCTCGACCGCATCGCCGGGCAGATCGTCGCGATCAGCGGCACCCAGGCGCCCGCGGAACCCGACTTCGACTGGGCCCAGGGGTGTCTCGACTCGGCCCGGCAGGCCGCGGAACACGCACTGGCGGAATCGACCGCCGCGCAGGCGGCGGTCGAGCAGGCGGAAGCCGCCCACGAGCACGGCCGGCGCGTCGACGAGTTGCGTCGTCGTGGGCTGCAGGCGCGTGAACGACTCGCCCGGCTCGCCGACGGAGAGACGACGCTGACGGCCGCCGAGCAGTCGCGTCGGCTCGCCCTGCGCGCCGCACCCATCGCGCCGCTCGCCGACGACCACGAGCGCTCTGACGCCGAGGTCGCCGCCGCGTCCGCCGCGGCCGATGGCGCACGCGCGGCCCTCGCCGAACTCGCCGAGGGCCGGGCCCTGTGCGAAACCGACTGTGACGATTCGGCGCTCGTCGCGGCCGTGGACCGCTGGACCGAGGAATCGGGCCGCTGGGAGCCACTCGCGAAACGCGTCGCGGAGCGTCCCCGGCTCGTCGCCGACGTCGACGGACTCGAGAAGACGATCGCGGCCGCGGAAGAGCAGGCCGCGGAGACACGTACACGGCTCGAGTCCGCGCCCGCTCGCCGCGACGAGGCGGTCGCCGCGCTTCGGTCCGCCGACGAGTTGCGTGTCCAGGCGCCGAAGCTGCGTGCCGAACGCGACCACGCCTGGCGGGTCCTCCAGGCCTTCACCGATCGCGACGAGGTGCTCGCGCAACTGGCCGACGCCGAGCAGGACCTCCTCGACGCGCGGGAGAAGCATTCTGCCGCAAGAGAACACCAGCTCGACATCCGCGAACGACGCCTCACCGGGATGGCCGTCGAACTGGCCGGCGCCCTCGTGGACGGGGAGCCGTGTGTCGTCTGCGGCTCGGTGGGGCATCCCGCGCCGGCTGCCGGCGACGCCGACGCCTCCGTGGGAGAGGCCGAAGAGAAGGAAGCTGCGGCCGCCGAGGAACGTGCGAGTGCGATCAAGGCCATCGCGCAGTCCGCGGTAGCCGCACTGCGGGAACGGCAGGCCAATCTCGACGCCGTCATCGCCGGCGCCGAGCGCGCCGCGACCGAGGCCGGTCACGCCCGGCTGGTCGCCGACCTCGCGTCCGCCGAGCGAGCGGCCGCGCGCACGCCCGCTCTGCAGGACGCCGTCGAACGGATCGACGCCGAGATCGCCGACCGGCGCCGGACTCTGGCCGACCACGAGACCGCGCAAGCGGGGCGTCGTGAACGTCTGACGGCTCTGCGCGAGAACCTGAAGGCCCTCGACGCCGAGGTCCAGGAGGCGACCGGCGGGCGGATGGGGATCGCCCAGCGCCGTCGCGAGCTCGCCGAACTCTGTCGCCGCACAAGGACTCTGCGGGAGGCCCGGCGCGAACTCGACCGGGCGCGTGGCCGTCGCACCGAGATCGCCGAGCGGCTCGCCGCCGCCTGTGCGGACGCCGGATTCGTCGGCGCGGACGAGGTGCGGGCTGCCGCCGCGTCGCACACTCAGATCCGTCACTGGGAGAAGCTGCTCGAAGAGGCGGCGGCGATACGCGCCGGCGCCGAGGAGACCCTCGCCGATCCCGACGTATGCGCAGCGCTGGAGGCACCGGAGGTCGACGTCGCCCGTCTCACCGCGGATCTGGTGACCGCACGGGCCCGTCGCGACGATGCCGCCCGCGTGAATGCGGTGGCGGCACAACGCCGTACCGACCTCGAAGAGTATGTGGCGGGATTCTGGGCGGCTCTCGATGCGCTGGCGCCGCTCAAGGCGCGGCATGACGAGTTGCAGGGTCTCGCCGAGCTCGTGAGCGGACGCGGACAGAACTCTCGTCGTATGTCGCTGCGGTCCTATGTGCTGGCCGCGCGGCTCGACGAGGTGCTGGTCGCGGCATCGGGCCGCCTGCGCGAGATGTCTTCAGGGCGATACGAATTCGTCCATTCCGACGCCGCCGGCGTGCGTGGCCGGCGCGGCGGTCTGGGGATCGAGGTACGCGACGAGTACACCGGCGTGCTGCGTGCCACCACCACGCTGTCGGGTGGGGAGACCTTCTTCGCGTCGCTGGCCCTCGCGCTGGGCCTCGCCGACGTCGTGTCGGCCGAATCCGGGGGTCGCGTCCTCGACACGATCTTCATCGACGAGGGTTTCGGCACCCTCGACCCGGAGGCCCTCGACCTCGTCATGGGCGTCCTCGACGACCTCCGCTCCGGCGGGCGGGTCGTCGGCGTCGTCAGCCACGTCGACGAGCTGCGGGCCCGAATCCCGGCCCAACTGCACGTCCTGCGGGGCGAACACGGCTCGACGCTACGGGTGCAGAGTCCACTCGGCGTGTCGTGAGCTGCCCGATTGTGATGTGCCGGTGAGCGTGCGCTAGTCTGGGTTCCGCCCGATGAGCCCCCGTAGCTCAGGGGATAGAGCGTCTGCCTCCGGAGCAGAAGGCCGCAGGTTCGAATCCTGCCGGGGGCACCACAACCGCAAACCCACCACTTTTGGAGAAACCCACCACCCTTCGGGGCGGTGGGTTTCTCCATTCGTGGTGGTTTTGCGATCGGTGGTTTTGCGGATCACACGTACGGCTCGGTGAGCATCTCCAACAGCTGACCCGACGGGTCCTTGAAGTACACGCGGCGTCCCTCCTCGATGGAGATCGCGTCCGGGCGCCGCATCTGCGGATCCGCCCAGTGTTCGACGCCGCGGCGTCGTAGGGCGGCATACCCGCGATCGAACTCGTCGTCGTTCATCAGGAACGCGAGATGGATCGGCTCGTTCACGGGAGCCGGCGCGAACTGCAACAGCGTGTCGTCGTCGAGCAGGATGTTGACGAACGGGCCCCAGTTGGTCGTCGGCCGGGCGCCGAGGACCTCGACATAGAACTGCGCGGAGACGGTCGGTTCGTGGGCACCGATGATGATGTGGTTGAAACTGACTGGCATGGGCGAGACTTTCGCTCCGGCGCCTCCATGCCTGACGCGGTCCGCCACCGGCACGCGACGCTGTGCCAGAAGCTACCACCAAACGAGAATCGCCACCTCCGCTACAGAATCGCCGGCTACAGCTGGCGATTCCGGGCGGAGGTGGCGATTCTCGTCCGGTAGGGGGAGGTCAGTTCATCGGCAGCGGCTGCGCGTTGCGCTCGGCCAGCATGGCCTCGATGATGCCGATCTCTTTGTCCTGCGTGCGCTGCATCGCCGACGCGAGGTCGCGGACGTAGGGCTGCGAGACGTTGGCCGGGTTCGCGGCGTACTCCATCATGTGGAGCCCGCCCTCGTGGTGGCGGAGCATCAGCTGCAGGAAGGTCGTGTCGACCTCGGGCCCGCGCATCGCGCGGAACCGCTCCATCTCCGCCGACGTCGCCATGCCCGGCATGGCCGGCTGCTCGGCGCCGGCGGCCGGGGTGGACTCGTGATCGCCATGGTCCATGTCGCCGTGATCGTCACCGGACGTCTCCGTCGACGATCCGTGGCCCATCCAGCCCATCGCCTCGCCGGGGTTGGTGACGGGTTGACCCCAGCGGGTCAGCCAGGACTGCATCTGCCCGATCTCGTTGCTCTGGGCGGTGAGGATGTCGAAGGCCATGCTCCGCACCTGGGGATCGGTGCCGTGCTCGAGTTCGATCGCGGCCATCTCGACGCCCTGCTCGTGGTGACGCGTCATGTCCTGCGCGAAACCGACCGCGGCCGAGTTCGCCGCGGGGGAGTCCTCGCCGGAGGAGTCGTCGGCCAGGCTCGCCTGGATCAGCAGCCCGAGGCCGACGCCGACGAGCAGCACCGCGACCGCGGCGAGCGCGAGGATGGCCGGACGTCGACGTGACGGGGCGCTGCCGGTGGTCGGCTCGGTGCCCTCAGGTGTCTCGCTCATGTTCGTTTCCCGTCCGATCAGCCCGCGGGCATCGGGTTGTTGCCGCCGCCGTCCATGGGCACGGCGCCGGCGCCGGGCGCGCCCTCGTCGGCCGGCGGGGGATTCGACGGATCGAAGCCCGGGATGGCGGTGCAGGTGGCCTGCGTCTCCGGGTATGCCGCGGTCTGCGGGTTCTCCTGGTAGACGCCGGGCATCATGTTGCGGCGCAGCGAGGTGATGAACTGATCGAGCCGCGGGTCGCTCGCCGAGTCCAGCTTCAGCTGATGCCCCCAGCTCTGCACCGAGACCGGCTTGTCCTGCCCGGGGTAGGGCGACAAGAACAGGTACTGTTCACCGCGCACGAGCCGCTTGAGGTAGTCGACGTCCTCAGGCGAGGCCGTGTCGGGGTTGTAGGTGATCCAGACGGCGCCGTGCTCGAGTGCATGGACGGCGTTCTCCGAGCGCAGCGGGTTCGGGTAGACGACGCCGGTACAGGTGGCCCAGATCTCGTCATGCGGTCCGCCGAAGGGCGGCGACTGGTCGTAGGCGACGCGCTGGGACGCGTTCACGTGCTTGCCGGCCTGGTAGTAGATCTTCGTCACGCCGTCGATGTCCTTCGACGGGTCGGGGTTCTGCGGTGACGGGACGAACTCGGAGACCGACTGGACCGCCACGTCGTCCTTCTCATTGGCGCGCTTGTCGTTGAACTTGGGCACGAGGTAGATCGCGAGCCCCGCGAGGAGGCCGATGACCACGACGACCGCGCCGATCAGCATCCAGTCGACCTGCCGGCCGGTCGCCGTGGGTACGGACCCGGACTTCTTACGAGCCTTGGGGACGTTCGCCCCTGGTTTGCGCGCCATTGACTTCTTTCCTCGTACGACGGGGGTCGCCATGCGCGCGGGCGGTCGTACCCCCCGGCGCGCGCTCGGCGCACACGAGTCTACTGATGGACGGCACCGGCCCCGGGAGGGTGCGATTATCGATGAGCGGCCCTCGGCCAATAGGATGGTGTCCCGTGACTCCCGCCGACCTGGCCGCGCTGCTGCGCGCCGTGACCCTGACCGTGGTCCGTGACCGCGGACTGGACGAGAACCTGGTGCCCGACTTGATCGTCGTCGAGCGCCCCCGTCACGCTGACCACGGCGATTACTCCACCAATGTCGCCCTGCAGCTCGGCAAACGACTCGGTGTGGCGCCCCGTGAGCTGGCCGGATGGCTCGCCGATGCCTTCGCCGGCGCCGAGGGCATCGCCAAGACCGAGGTCGCGGGTCCCGGCTTCGTCAACATCTGGCTCGGTGCAGCCGCCCAGAACACCGTCGTCGCGACCGTGATGGAGCGGGGCGAGAGCTACGGCCGCGGCAAGGAGCTGGCCGGCTCGATCATCAACCTGGAGTTCGTCTCGGCGAACCCGACCGGACCGATCCACCTGGGCGGCACCCGCTGGGCCGCCGTCGGTGACGCACTCGGTCGTGTCCTGGCGGCTCGGGGCGCCGACGTGACGCGCGAGTACTACTTCAACGACCACGGCGCCCAGATCGATCGCTTCGCGCGTTCGCTCGAGGCCGCGGCGCTGGGCGAACCGACCCCGGAGGACGGCTACGCCGGCGACTACATCGCCGACATCGCGGCCAAGGTCACCGAGAAGGTGCCCGACGTGCTGTCGAAGCCCGAGGCCGACCGGGTCGAGACCTTCCGCGCCGTCGGCGTGGACCTGATGTTCGACCACATCAAGCAGAGCCTGCACGACTTCGGCACGGACTTCGACGTCTACACGCACGAGGACAAGATGTTCGCGACGGGTCTCGTCGACGAGTGCATCGAGGAGCTCAAGGGCAACGGCAACCTGTACGAGAGCGACGGCGCCTGGTGGCTGAAGTCCACCGATTTCGGTGACGACAAGGACCGTGTCGTCATCAAGAGCGACGGCAACGCCGCCTACATCGCCGGCGACATCGCCTACTACCGCGACAAGCGCAACCGCGGCTTCAACCTGTGCATCTACATGCTCGGTGCCGACCACCACGGATACATCAGCCGCCTCAAGGCCGCCGCGGCCGCGCTCGGCGACGACCCGGCCACCGTCGAGGTCCTCATCGGCCAGATGGTCAACCTCGTCCGCGACGGCAAGCCGGTGCGCATGTCCAAGCGTGCGGGCACCGTCATCACGCTCGACGACCTCGTCGACGCGGTCGGTGTCGACGGCGCGCGGTACTCGCTGATCCGTTCGTCGGTGGACGTGAACATCGACATCGACCTGGACCTGCTGACCAAACAGTCCAACGACAACCCGGTGTACTACGTGCAGTACGCGCACGCCCGGATGTCGGCGCTGGCGCGCAACGCCGCCGACCTGGGCGTGGTGTCCTCGCTCGACCACCTCGACCTGCTCGACGACCCGGCCGAGGGTGAATTGATCCGTACCATCGGCGATTTCGACGAAGTGGTCGCCACCGCGGCCGCCCTGCGCGAACCGCACCGCGTGTGCCGTTACCTCGAGGTCCTCGCCGGCACCTACCACCGCTTCTACGCCAAGTGCCGCGTCCTGCCCCAGGGCGACGAGGAGGTGGCCGACATCCACCGCGCCCGGCTCGCCCTGTGTGAGGCCACCCGTCAGGTCCTGGCCAACGGTCTCGGGCTCGTCGGCGTCAGTGCTCCGGAGCAGATGTGAGCGCGCACCCGGCCGGACCCCGGCACGCCGAACTGCTGGCCGCGCCGCATCTCGCGCAGCGGCCGAACGATCCGGCCGTCCTCGCCGCCATCCCGCCCCAGGTGTGGCCTCGCAACGCCGCCCGCGACGACTCGGGTGAGCTGCGCATCGCCGGCGTGCCGGTGAGCGAGCTGGCCGCCGAGTTCGGGACGCCGGCGTTCATCGTCGACGAGGCGGACTTCCGGTCCCGGTGCCGCGACATGATGGCGGCGTTCGGCCCCTACGGCCGGGTGCACTACGCGTCGAAGGCCTTCCTGTGCAGCGAGGTGGCCCGTTGGGTCGCCGACGAGGGGTTGTCGCTGGACGTGTGCACCGGCGGCGAACTCGCCATCGCGCTGCGCGCCGGTTTCCCCGCCGAACGAATCGCGTTGCACGGCAACAACAAGAGCCCCGAGGAGCTGGCCGCTGCGGTCGACGCCGGTGTCGGCCACGTGGTGCTCGACTCGATGATCGAGATCGACCGGCTCGATGCCATCTCGGGTGAGCGGGGCACCGTCACCGACGTGCTCGTCCGCGTCACCGTCGGTGTCGAGGCGCACACCCACGAGTTCATCTCGACCGCCCACGAGGACCAGAAGTTCGGCTTCTCCCTCGCCGGCGGCGTCGCGATGGAGGCGATCCGCCGGGTCTTCGCCGCCGACAACCTGCGCCTCGTCGGTCTGCACAGCCACATCGGCTCGCAGATCTTCGACATGGACGGCTTCGAGCTCGCCGCCCATCGCGTCCTCGGGCTGCTGCACGATGTCGTCGACGAGTTCGGCGTCGAGAAGACCTCGCAGATCTCGATCGTGGATCTCGGTGGGGGACTCGGTATCTCGTACCTCGAGGAGGAGCGTCCGCTGCCGGTTCAGGAGGTTGCGGAGACCCTTGCCGACATCGTCCGCCGCGAGTCCGCCGCCGTGGGTCTGCCGATGCCGGTCATCGCCGTCGAACCCGGCCGGGCGATCGCCGGGCCGGGCACCATCACGCTGTATCGGGTGGGCACGGTCAAGGACGTGGAGATCGGCGGCGGCGCGGTGCGCCGCTACATCTCCGTCGACGGCGGCATGAGCGACAACATCCGCACGGTGCTCTACGACGCCGAATACGACGTCCGTCTGGTCTCGCGGGTCTCCGACGCGCGCGCGGTGGTCTGTCGCGTCGTCGGAAAGCACTGTGAGAGTGGCGATATCGTGATCAAGGATTGCTGGCTGCCGGAGGATCTGGGCCCCGGTGACCTCATCGCGGTCGCCGCCACCGGTGCCTACTGTTACTCGATGTCGAGCCGCTACAACATGACCATGCGGCCGCCGGTCGTGGCCGTGTCCGATGGAAAGGCCCGCCTGATGCTGCGGCGCGAGACCATCGAAGACTTCCTCAGCCTGGAGGTGGGCTCGTGACCGGATCTGTCCAGAACGCAAGTGACACAAGCGAGGTGAATGCGGTGCGGCCCATCGGGGTGGCGGTACTCGGAATGGGCAATGTCGGTGCCGAGGTGGTGCGGATCATCACCGAGAACGCCGACGACCTGCGATCGCGCGTGGGCGCGCCCGTGGAGATCCGCGGCGTCGCGGTGCGAGATCTCAACCGGCCGCGCAAGATCGGGCAGGAGTTGCTGACCGACGATCCCGCGGCGCTCGTCGCGCGCGACGACGTCGACATCGTCGTCGAACTCATGGGTGGCATCGACCCGGCCCGCGAGCTGATCCGTTCCGCGCTCCAGAGCGGCAAGTCGGTCGTGACCGCCAACAAGGCGCTGCTCGCCGAGTACACCGGCGAGCTCGCGACCGCGGCCGCCGAGGCGAAGGTCGACCTGTACTTCGAGGCGGCGGTCGCCGGTGCCATCCCGGTCGTCCGCCCGCTCATGCAGTCGCTGGCCGGCGACACGGTGGAGCGCGTCGCCGGGATCGTCAACGGCACCACCAACTTCATCCTCTCGGCGATGGACGAGACCGGCGCCGACTACGCCGATGCGCTCGCCGAGGCCGGTCGTCTCGGATACGCCGAGGCCGATCCGACGGCCGACGTCGAGGGTTACGACGCGGCGGCCAAGGCCGCGATCCTCGCGTCGATCGCCTTCCACACCCGGGTCACCGCTGCCGACGTGCACCGTCAGGGCATCTCCTCGGTCACCGCGGCCGACCTGCTCGCCGCCAAGAAGTTCGACTGCACGATCAAGCTGCTCTCGATCTGCGAGCGCGTCCGCGACATCGATGGCTCGCAGCGGATCTCGGCGCGTGTGTACCCGGCGCTGATCCCGCTGACCCATCCGCTGGCCACTGTCAACGGGGCCTTCAACGCGGTCGTGGTCGAGGCGGAGAACGCCGGCCGGCTGATGTTCTACGGTCAGGGCGCCGGTGGTTCGCCCACCGCCTCGGCCGTGCTCGGTGACATGGTGATGGCGGCGCGCAACCGCGTCCACGGCGGTCGTGGCCCCCTCGAATCGACCTATGCGTCGTTGCCGATCGCACCGATCGACGACGTGTTCACCCGCTACTACATCTCGATGCGCGTGTCCGACCGTCCGGGCGTGCTCGCCCAGGTCGCCGGTGAGTTCACGAAGCGGTCGGTGAGCATTGCCGCCGTGCGCCAGGAAGGCGCAGGTGACGATGCCCGCCTGATCGTGGTGACCCATCGGGCCCCCGACCGCGCGCAGTCGGATTGCGTTGCGGCGCTAGAAGACATGGACGCCGTCATCAAGGTGTCGAGTGTGTTGCGATTGGAAGGTACCGATGACTGAAGCGACTTCTGCGCCCGTGCACCGCGCGTGGCCCGGCCTGATCGAGGCATACCGTTCGCGGCTGCCCGTCGCCGACGACTGGAAGGTCGTCACCCTGCTCGAGGGTGGCACCCCGCTGATCAGCGCCCCGCATCTGTCGTCGCTGACCGGTTGTGAGGTCTATCTCAAGGTCGAGGGTCTCAACCCGACCGGTTCGTTCAAGGACCGCGGCATGACGATGGCCGTGAGCAACGCGGTCAACAACGGCAAGACCGCGGTGCTGTGCGCCTCGACGGGCAACACCTCCGCCTCGGCGGCGGCTTATGCGACCCGCGCCGGGATCACCTGCGCCGTCCTGATCCCGCAGGGCAAGATCGCGATGGGCAAGCTCGCGCAGGCGGTCATGCACGGCGCCAAGATCATCCAGGTGCAGGGCAACTTCGACGACTGCCTCGAGCTCGCGCGCAAGGCCACCGCGGAGTTCGACGAGATCGAGCTCGTGAACTCGGTCAACCCGGCCCGCATCGAGGGGCAGAAGACGGCCGCCTTCGAGATCGTCGACGTCCTCGGTCGCGCACCCGACGTGCACGCGTTGCCGGTCGGCAACGCCGGCAACATCACGGCCTACTGGAAGGGCTACACCGAGTACCACGCCGACGGCGTGTCGTCCTCGCTGCCCCGCATGCTCGGTGTGCAGGCCGCCGGGGCGGCTCCGCTGGTGAACGGCGCTCCCGTCAAGGAGCCGGAGACCATCGCGACCGCGATCCGCATCGGGTCGCCCGCGAGCTGGAACCAGGCCGTCGCGGCCAAGGAGGAGTCGAACGGGCAGTTCCGCGCGGCCACCGACGAGAAGCTGCTCGAGGCCTACCGCCTGATCGCGGGCAAGGAAGGCGTCTTCGTGGAGCCGGCGTCCGCAGCGAGCGTGGCCGGGCTCCTCGCAGCACGCGCCGACGGCTGGATCGAGGCCGGCTCGACCGTGGTGTGCACCGTGACGGGCAACGGCCTCAAGGACCCGGACACGGCTCTGGCCGGCATCCCCGAGGTCGAGGCGATCCCGGTCGATCCGGTGGCAGTGGCGAATGCCCTCGGTGTCGGCTGAGACCGCCGGGGTCGAGGAGATGACGCAGAACGGCGAGATGACCGATCCCGGGGTGGCGACGCGACAGCTACCCGTGGGTCTCTCGACGCGCGTCCGGGTACCGGCGTCGAGTGCCAACCTCGGACCGGGATTCGACTGTCTGGGCATCGCTTTGGGCATCTACGACGAAGTGATCGTGGAAACCGTCGAGGCCGGGGTCGTTCTCGACGTCGAGGGGGAGGGCTCCGCCGACGTCCCCCGCGACGAGTCCCATCTCGTGGTGCGTGCCCTCAATCACGGTCTCGCGCATGCCGGAGTGTCCGCCCCGGGCCTGAAGTTGCGCTGCATCAACCAGATCCCGCATTCGCGGGGCCTCGGTTCCTCGGCCGCGGCCGCGGTCTCCGGCCTCGCCGCCGCGTCCGGCCTGATCTCCGCCGCGGGATTCGGCGTGGGCCTGTCCGCCGACGAACTGGTTCAGTTGTCCAGTGAGTTCGAGGGACACCCCGACAACGCCGCCGCGAGCGTCCTCGGTTCGGCCGTCGTCACCTGGACGGACACCGCCGACGAGGTGAACTCGTATCACGCCCACCGGCTGTCGGTGCACCCCGATGTGTGCGCGACCGTCTTCGTCCCCGACACCGAGTCGTCGACGTCATTCACCCGTGGACTTCTGCCGGACGCGGTGCCGCGCGCCGACGCGGTCTTCAACCTGAGCCGCGCCGCGCTCGCCGTCGTGGCCCTGACCTCGGACCCGCGCAATCTCATGGCCGCCTCCGCCGACCGGTTGCACCAGCCCTATCGTGCGTCGGCGATGGTGCCGACCAGCGACCTCGTCGCCGAACTGCGCGCACGCGGCCACGCCGCGACGGTCTCCGGCGCCGGTCCCACGGTCCTGGTGCTGGGTACGGCGCCGATCCCGGCCGACATCCGGGTACTCGCGCAGGGACTCGGCTTCACCACCCACTCGGTGGCCATCGCCGGCGGCGTGGACATCAGCGCGGGCTGAGGTCGCGGCGCTCATCACACGCCGACGCGTTTCATTCCGGGGACCGAGGGGAATACCTGACGGGCAACGCGCGTTGGGAACGAGGTGTTCAGCGGTGTCTCGCCGAGGACCACAGCCTCCGATTCGGAGCCTCATTTGGCGCTTTCGGCGTGTTGCCCCTATCATGCGAACGGGGTTAACATATTCTGGTCTAGCCGCGCGGGCTTGTCCTGCCGTGCTTCTCATCCATCACCGATCGGTGACGCCGATCGTATCCGGCCGGGGTCGTGGGTCTCTGTCGACGGTGCCGAAGCGCGGGTGGCTCCCGAGCACGCTCGCAGCGGGACCGAACATCTCTCTGACCGTTCACCCTCCACCGTCCAACGCGGACGGACTCCCTCGCGTAGACAGCAGGGAAACGTAGACCTCACGCAGCTTCCGTCTGCGGGAGGAACGAAAGGACTTCCGTGACAGATACGGACCTGATCACCGCACCTGCCGAGCAGGAATCCGCGGGTTCGGCCGGCCCTGACTCGGGGCAACCGGCCAAGACACGCGCTCGCGCAGCCCGTACCGGCCTGTCCGGCATGGTGCTCAGCGAACTGCGGACCGTAGCCGGTGAACTCGGCATCAAGGGCACGTCCGGCATGCGCAAGGGCGACTTGATCGCCGCCATCAAGGAGCGCCAGTCCGGTGCCGCCGGCAAGAGTGCAGGCGCCAAGGCCGAGGCCAAGAGCCCCGAAGTCAAGAACGTCGACGCCAAGGCGGCCGACGTCAAGGCAGCCGACGCCAAGGCGGAAACCAAAGCCACCGAGACCAGGCGCCGCAGCGCCAAGGTCTCGTCCGAGGACGGGCAGCTGTCGATCGCCGAGTCCGCCGGTGACGGCGATTCCGGTCGGGCACCCCGCTCCGCGGGCAAGAAGACCACGGCTCCGGAGGCGGGTGAGCAGAACGCCGAACAGCCCAAGGGCGGCGAGCAGAAGGCCGACGCCACGGGTGAATCAGCCAAGGCCGGCGACTCGGAAGGCGGTGAGCAGCGCAACCGCCGCAACCGGAACCAGAACCGGGACAACCAGAACCGCGAAGGTGGCCAGAACCGCGAAGGTGGCCTGACCCGCGAAGGTGGCCAGAACCGCGACAACCAGAATCGCGATGGCGGCCAGAACCGCGGCGGCGGTCCGAACCGTGACGATCGCGATGACGACGGCGAAGGCGGCGGTCGACGCCGCGGACGCCGTTTCCGCGAGCGTCGTCGTGGGCGCGACCGCGACACCCAGAACGAACCGCAGGTCTCCGAAGACGACGTGTTGCAGCCCGTCGCCGGCATCCTCGACGTGCTCGACAACTACGCGTTCGTCCGGACCTCGGGTTACCTCGCCGGCTCCAACGACGTCTATGTGTCGATGAACCTGGTGCGCAAGAACGGACTTCGACGCGGCGACGCCATCACCGGTGCGGTCAAGGTGCCGCGGGAGGGTGACCAGCAGAACCAGCGCCAGAAGTTCAATCCGCTCGTGCGCCTCGACACCGTCAACGGCGGTGACGTCGAGACCGCCAAGCGCCGTCCGGAGTTCAACAAGCTGACCCCGCTGTACCCCAACCAGCGACTGCGCCTCGAGACGACCCCGGATCGGCTGTCGACGCGTGTGATCGATCTGATAATGCCGATCGGCAAGGGCCAGCGCGCACTGATCGTCTCGCCGCCCAAGGCCGGTAAGACGACGATCCTCCAGGACATCGCCAACGCGATCACGGTGAACAATCCGGAATGTCACCTCATGGTGGTCCTCGTCGACGAGCGTCCCGAAGAGGTCACCGACATGCAGCGCTCGGTCAAGGGTGAGGTCATCGCCTCGACCTTCGATCGTCCGCCGTCAGACCACACCTCGGTCGCCGAGCTCGCCATCGAGCGCGCCAAGCGTCTCGTCGAGAGCGGCAAAGACGTTGTGGTTCTTCTGGACTCGATCACCCGTTTGGGTCGCGCGTACAACAATGCGTCGCCGGCGTCGGGTCGAATCCTCTCCGGTGGTGTCGATTCGACCGCCCTGTATCCCCCGAAGCGGTTCCTCGGTGCGGCGCGCAACATCGAGAACGGCGGGTCGCTGACCATCATCGCCACCGCGATGGTCGAGACCGGTTCGACCGGTGACACGGTCATCTTCGAGGAGTTCAAGGGCACCGGCAATGCCGAGCTCAAGCTCGATCGCAAGATCTCCGAGCGTCGTGTGTTCCCCGCGGTCGACGTCAATCCGTCGGGTACCCGCAAGGACGAACTCCTGCTCTCGCCGGATGAGTTCGCGATCGTGCACAAGCTGCGTCGTCTACTGTCCGGGCTCGATTCGCAGCAGGCGATCGACCTTCTGATAAGTCAGCTCAAGAAGACCAAGACGAACATCGAGTTCCTGATGTCGGTCCAGAAGACCGCGCCGGGAGCCGGTGGCAACGACGACTGACGACGAGCAGTCGGCGAACAGCAACCGACCGACGGGCCCCGTCTCGCATCACGCGGGACGGGGCCCGTCTGGTTTGTGTGTGCTTGCTCCCTGAGCCTGGATCCGTGGAGGGGTTGCTTGGAGTTGTAGTCGGGGGCGGGTGAGTAGTTGATCGTGTTGTGGGCGTGGGGTATTCGCTGATCTTGGGTCAGCTTCTTCACTGGGGTTCCTGGTCGTGGGTGGACGGGTTGGGGGTGCTGGGCTCAGGTGGTGTTCACCGCGGTCCACAGGGTGGTGAATGCGTGTTGTGATGGCCAGTGTCGGGGTAGGTGCAGGATGGGTGTTCGTGCTGGTCGGGCCAGTCGGGCGGGCACGGCGATGAGGGTGCGTCGTAGTGTTGCCCCGCGCGCGGCCCGCAATCGGGGGGCGGCGCTGAGCGCGGCAAGGGTGCGCATGAGGTTGTGGCTGATGGCGGTCAGGGCCAGCCAGGCGGCGTTGGCACCGAACACGCCGGAGGGTAGATGTGCCAGTGGTCCGTCGATGAGGTCGGCGAACACGGTCTCGATGACGGCGTGGGCGCGGTGATTGATGTCGGCGGTGATGGTGTCGTCGGTGGTGTTGGTGAAAAACGAGTGATATCGCCATGCCGGCATCAGGGTGTCGGTGTCGGCGGGGTGGTGTGCTTTGACTCGCCGCACGATGAGTCGGGCGGTGATCGGTTGTGGCGAGAGTGGTTTGACCGTGTAGGTGGTTTCGGCGACTTCGGCATCAGAGATCAACGCGCCGGTGTCGGGGTCGGTGAGAGCCCCGGGATAGTGCACCGGGGCCCAGGCATCGTCGTCGATGGCTGAGATCGCGCGGGTGATCGCGGTGTTGGTCCGCAGGACCAGCGAGAACGTGGCTCCCGCACGTTGGCAGGTAGCCATCACTTCGGCCGATCCGTAGGCCGCATCAGCGCGCACGGTGATCTCACCGGCGGCTCCGCAACGCCGGGCGGTGGCGATGGTTTGCGCGATCATCGTTGCTGCCCCGGCGCCGGAGGCGGCGCGGCCGGCGCGCAGCCAGGCGTTGGCGATCACCGGTGGGTGCTCGGGTGCGCTGAGGGTGGCGATCAGCGGCGACAGACCCCGACGAAGCAGTTCACGTCCGGCGATCTTGGCGTGTCCGTAGGAGGCGCCGGTCTTCTGGTAGCCATAGACAGGACGCAGCAGGGAATCGATATCGACAAACACTCGGGCACCGTTAGTAGGCAACAACCCTGCCCGGGAGCACATCGCCGGCAGTGAGCGGGTCATCACGGCGTTGAGTTGTCGGGCATGTCCGGGGGTGAACTCACGCAGGGTTTGTCCGATCGTGGCCGGGGCGTACACGCGGTCGAACAGGCGGGTGTGCCCACCGGCCCGGACGATGCCGAGGTCATCGATACTGTCTGCGCCGCAACACAACCCGGCGATCACGGTCAGCAGTTTCGCCTCCAGGTTGGCTCCGGCTGAGGCGACCCGGGTGGTGCCCAGATCGACCCGCTCGGCCAGCAGCGCGGCCACCCCGGTCGAGCGCGCCAATTCCATCACCGGCACCAGCCCGGCATGCGACACGAGATTGTCGTCGTCAAAGAGTGCGGACGTGGCCGAGAAGCTGTGTGATACTTTCACTGAAAGTGCCTTCTGAGCTGGGATGTTTTGTGTCTCAACACCACCAATCATCCCAGCTCAGAGGGCATTTTTATGTCACCGACACCCCACGCGCCTCCACGGATCCAGGCTGAGTGGCGAGCGTGCGAGCGTGTGCTTGTTCCCTGAGTGGCGAGCGTGCGAGCGTGTGCTTGTTCCCTGAGTGGCGAGCTTGCGAGCGTGTGCTTGTTCCCTGAGTAGCGAGCGTGCGAGCGTGTGCTTGCTCCCTGAGTAGCGAGCGTATCGAAGGGTCAGGAGGCCAGGTCGCCGGTCAGGTGATCCCATGATTCCGACGCTGCGCGGGGAACGGCTCCCGTGTGCGTGACGACCAGGCAGCAGTGTGCGCGCCGGTCGTAGATCTCGACTGCCGCGGTCGGGCCGCAGGCGCCCTGCGACCAGGTGACCCAGCACTGCTCGACGTGGTTGAAGTCGACCATCACCCGAGACCTGCCGGACGCGAGCACCATCTGCCCGCGGTGTTCGCGAGCGCCGTCGAGCCGGTCCTGGCGCATCTGCATGCATCCCGGAGCCGCGGCCGCGACGGTGACCGTCATCCCGAGCAGGGCGGCGTGTTCCAGCGCGCCGATGACGCGGCGGGTGTCGACACGGATGCCGTGCGCGCCGTGTCCCTGCGTCAGCGAACGAAGCCGGGTGGTGCCGCCGTCGAGCAGAATCGAGTCGAAGAGCCCGATCTGGTCGTCGTGGCGGTCGGGCAGGGCGGCCGGGATGTACTCCGGCCCCACGAACGCCGGCGCGGCAGCGGGTTCCGGGCGGTGGCCGGCCGATACCGATGTGGACAGGGACAACGACTCGAAGGCGAGACGGTCGGAGTTCTCGGTCAGGTACGTCGCGTGCGCGGTGTTGCCGAGCGAGTCGAACAGTCGCAGCGTGGGCGGCACAAGCGCAGACGGGTCGGTCCGAAGGGTCGAGGACAACCGGGAAGGGTTGAGTCGCAAGGAGATCTGCTCGTCACCGACGTGGAGTGGCCCGCCCGGCGACGTCGGGACCCCGTGCACCCCGATCGCGTTCATGATCACCGGTCCGGCGACCGTGACACCGACGACCTCGGCGAGCGAAGGGAGTCGGCCGGCGATCCCGTCGATGTCTGAACTGATCGAGGAATCGCCGAAACCAGGTGTGCCGAGCAGGGTTTCGAGGTCGCTCGGTCGTGTCGGGTCGGTGGGGTCGAGCACTGTGCGTCGATCTCGCGTCGGCTCAGTAGACGTCGCGAGCGTAGCGACCCGCGGCGCGGAGCGCGTCGACGTAGTCCCGAGCGCCGTCGGAGTCGACACCGCCGTGTTGGGCGACGATCTCGTGCAGCGCGGCGTCGACGTCGCCGGCCATCGTGGCGGCATCACCGCACACGTACACGTGGGCGCCCTTCTCGAGCCAGGCGAACAGATCCGCACCGTTCTGGCGCATCCGGTCGTGCACGTAGACCTTGTGGTCCTGGTCCCGGGAGAAGGCCAGGTCCAGGCGGTCCAGCAGACCGTCGGTGACGAACCGATCGATCTCGTCAGCGTAGAGGTAGTCGGTGTCGCGGTGCTGGTCACCGAAGAAGAGCCAGTTCTGGCCGGTCGAACCACTGGCCGCACGGTGGTGGAGGAAGCCACGGAACGGCGCGATGCCGGTCCCCGGGCCGATCATGATCGCCGGCGCCTCGTCCTCGGGGAGGCGGAAGGTCTTGTTGGGGGTGATGAAGACGTTCACCGTGTCGCCGGGGGCGCAGCGGTCGGCGAGGTGCGTCGAGCACACGCCGCCGCGCTCGCGATCGTCGGCGACGTAGCGCACGGTGGCCATCGTGATGTGCACGGTTCCCGCATGGACCGTCGGGCTGGAGGAGATCGAGTACTCGCGGTGGGCGAGGGGGCTGAGCTCCTCGAGGAGTTCCTCGGGTGCGAACGTCAGAGTGGGATCGATGTTCAGCAGGTCGAGGACGTCGCGGCCGCGGAGCCACGTGTCGAGCGCCTGTGCGTCACCTCCCTCGATCAGACGGGTCAGCTCCTCATGGCCAGTGCGTTCGGCCACCGACTTGGCGAGATACTTCGACGGGCAGCCGATCTCGTAGCGCGTGGCGAGGGACTCACGCAGGCTGTAGGTGCCCTTGCGATCGGCGATGATCTCGTCGCCGGCCGCGCCGAGGCGCTCGAGGAGGAGATCCACCAGGGCGGGGTAGTTGACCGGGGTGATGCCGATGCCGTCGCCCGGCTCGTAGGTGATCCCGCTGTCGCCGAGGGAGATCTCGAGGTGCCGCACCTCCTTGGCCGATCCCGGACCCGACAGCACGGTGTTGGTCAGGATCGTCGCGGGGTACGGGTTCCGGCGGTTCCACGGCGACCGGGCCGGCTTGCGCCGTGCGGGCGCGGTCCGCGACGTCGACGACTCATCCGGTGTGGTGCGCAGTGGCGTGCCGGTACCGGCCGGAGCGGCGTCGTACATCGAGGATCCTTCGTGGTCGCAGAGGGGTGGGGCGCAGAGGGGTGGGGCGCAGAGGGCTGGCCGTCGGCCACCGTACTATCTTCAGGGCACCCTCACGACCCCCTCGGGATGTGATATTCGCCCGGGAATCAATCGGGTGGCCATGCCGTTGACCAACCTGCGGCCGCTGCGTCCACGATTTCCGTCGTGAACGGCGCACATGGCATACTGAGCGGTCGAGTCCGGTTCCGGTTCACACCGTCGACAGGCGACGGTGACCCGGCGACCACAGAAAGGGACAGCCAGACATGAAGCAGGGAATCCACCCCGAGTACGCGGCGACCACCGTCGTCTGCGGCTGCGGCAACACATTCGAGACCCGCAGCACCGCTGCCAACGGTCGTATCAACGTCGAAGTCTGCTCGCAGTGCCACCCGTTCTACACGGGCAAGCAGAAGATCCTCGACACCGGCGGCCGTGTCGCCCGGTTCGAGAAGCGCTACGGCAAGCGCGCCAAGTAGACCACGCTGCGACGCCCGCCCGACGCCCAGTCGGGACGGGCGTCGTTTGTGTTTGGTCGTCATCGCCCGATTTCCAGGTCTCGGGCCGAAGCAGTCTTCGGCGGTGAGTTCCGTCTCTACAAGTGAGGTTCGCAGTGAGTACGCAGAGTCCGTCGGCCATCGATGACATCCTGGCCGAGCACTCCGGTCTCGAGCGTCAGCTGTCCGACCCCTCGCTTCACGACGACCCGGCCGCCGCTCGCCGTGTCGGGAAGCGATTCGCCGAGCTCGCCCCGGTGATGGCGACCTACAACAAGCTCAAGGCGGCCCGCGAGGACCTCGAGGCGGCGCGTGAACTCGCCGCGGATGATGCGTCGTTCGCCGCCGAGGTCCCCGCCCTCGAGGCGACCGTCGAGGAGCTCGACGCGACGCTCACCGATCTCCTCGCCCCCCGGGATCCGCACGACAGCGACGACGTGGTGCTCGAGATCAAGTCCGGCGCCGGCGGCGAGGAATCGGCGCTGTTCGCCTCCGACCTCGCACGCATGTACCTCAAGTACTGCGAGCGGCACGGCTGGAAGGTGCAGATCCTCGGCGTCACCGAATCCGACCTGGGCGGCTACAAAGAGGCGACCCTGTCGATCAAGTCCAAGGAGACGGTCCGGGACGGCGTGTGGTCGCGGCTCAAGTTCGAGGGCGGCGTGCACCGCGTGCAGCGAGTGCCCGTGACCGAGTCCCAGGGACGTATCCACACCTCGGCGGCGGGGGTGCTCATCTATCCCGAGCCCGAAGAGGTGGCCGAGGTCGCGATCGACGAATCCGACCTGCGCATCGACGTCTACCGATCGTCGGGCAAGGGCGGTCAGGGCGTCAACACCACCGACTCGGCGGTGCGTATCACCCACCTGCCCACCGGCATAGTCGTGACCTGTCAGAACGAGCGGTCGCAGCTCCAGAACAAGGCCCGCGCGATGCAGGTCCTCGCCGCCCGTCTCCAGTCGGCGGCGGAGGAGGAGGCCGAGGCCGCGGCCGCCGAGGGGCGCGCCGCGCAGATCCGCACCGTCGACCGTTCCGAGCGCATCCGTACCTACAACTTTCCCGAGAACCGCATCACCGATCACCGCATCGGATACAAGGCGAACAATCTCGATGCCGTACTCGCCGGGGACATGGACAACCTACTCGACGCGCTCGTCACCGCCGAGCGCCAGGCCCGCATGGAAGCCGAATAACCCCGATGTCGCCCGCGCCGGTCCGGGTGGCCGACGAAATCCGCGGCGCCACCGCACAACTGGCGGCCGCCGGGATCGACTCGGCGCGGCGGGACGCCGAATGGCTGATGGCGCACGTCCTCGCGTGTGACCCGGGGCGGCTGATCGTCATCGACACGATCGACGACGCGCACGTGCGCGAGTTCCGGGCGGCAATCGATCAGCGGGCGCGGCGAATCCCGTTGCAGCACATCGTCGGTACCGCGGCCTTCGGTCCGGTCGAGCTCGCCGTCGGGCCGGGTGTGTTCATCCCGCGGCCGGAGACCGAGTTCCTGCTCGAATGGGCGGTGTCGGCCGCCGCGACAATGGCGGCTCCGCTGCGGATCGTCGATCTGTGCAGCGGTAGCGGTGCCCTGGCCATCGCCGTGGCGACGATGGTCGGGTCCGCGCGAGTGGCGGCCGTCGAGATATCTGATGACGCCCTGAAGTGGCTGCGGCGCAACGTGTCCGATGCGCCGGAGGCGGTCCGGGAGCGGATCGACGTGTTCGCCGCCGACGTCACCGACGCAGCGCAGATCGGCCGGGTCATACCGGCGGGGAGTGTCTCGGTCGTCGTGACCAATCCGCCCTACGTGCCGCGGCGGTCGGCGGTCGGTCCCGAGGTGGACCACGATCCGGAGCGCGCCGTCTTCGCCGGCGACGACGGCATGAGCGTGATCATCCCGATGGTGCCGGTCATCGCGACCATGCTCACCGCGGGTGGTGTCGTCGGGATCGAACACGACGACACGACCTCCGACGCCGTCGTCGACTGTCTGCGCGCCCATGGCGCATTCGACGAGGTGACCGCCCACACCGATCTGGCGGGCCGTCCTCGCTTCGTGACCGCGCGCCGGATCCGCGCAGGCGCGTCTCGCGGGGGAACCCGACCGTCGGCATGACAGGATGGTCGGGTGAGCATTGTTTTCGACTGCAACGATCCGCAGAGCCGTTCGGCGGGCATTCGCGCGGCCGTCGGAGCGGCGAAGGCGGGACGCCTGGTGGTGGTCCCCACCGACACCCTGTACGGAGTCGGTTGCGACGCCTTCGATTCCGACGCCGTCGGCTCGCTGCTCGCGGCCAAACACCGTGGCCGGGACATGCCCGTGCCGGTCCTCGTGGGTTCCTGGCACTCGATCGACGGGCTCGTGCTGTCCGTCCCGCAGGCCGCCCGCGACCTGATCGAGGCGTTCTGGCCGGGCGGTCTGAGTCTCGTTGTCCGACAAGCTCCTTCGCTGGCCTGGGATCTCGGTGACACCGATGGCACAGTGATGCTGCGCATGCCGCTGCATCCGGTCGCGATCGAGCTGTTGCGCGAGGTCGGGCCGATGGCGGTCTCGAGCGCGAACGTGTCGGGCCGTCCGCCCGCCACCACCGTCGACGAGGCCCGTGAACAACTCGGCGACGAGATCTCGGTCTACCTCGACGGCGGACCCGCGCCGGTCGCACAGGCGTCGACGATCGTCGACGTCTCGGGTGCACAGCCGCGCATCCTGCGCGAAGGTGCCATCACGGCCGAGGCCGTGGCCGAGGTCCTCGACGTCGATCCCGCCTCGCTGCGTGGGTGAGATGCCGCCGGGCACCGGATCGACGGGTGACCCGCAGGTCGACGCGCTGATCGACCGGGAGTCGACGCGCCGGCGCTCGTGGCTGCAGTTGCTCGCGAGCGAGACCGAGCCCACGCCGGGCGTACGTGCCGCGATGGCCTCGGCCTTCGACGCCAAGTACGCCGAGGGACGGCCCGGCTCGCGCTATCACGGCGGATGCGAGGTCGCCGACGAACTCGAGGAACTCGCGATCGGCCGGGCGCGGGACCTGTTCGGGGCCGGTCACGTCGATGTCCAGCCGCTGTCGGGGAGTGCGGCGAATCTCGCCGTCTACGCCGCGTTCGCCCAGCCCGGCGATCCGGTGCTCGCCCTCCGGCTCGAGCACGGCGGTCATCAGACCCACGGTTCGCGCGCCAACTTCTCCGGACGATGGTTCTCGCCGCTGCACTACGAGGTCCGCCGCGAGGACGAGTACATCGACTACGACCAGGTCAGGGAACTCGCCCTGGTGCACCGCCCGCGGATCCTCGTCGCGGGCGCCACGTCGTATTCGCGGTCCTTCGACTACCCGCTCCTGCGGGCGATCGCCGACGAGGCCGAGTGCATCCTGCTGGTCGACGCGGCGCATCTCGCCGGTCACGTGGCCGCCGGTCTCCTCCCGTCGCCGGTTCCGTACGCCGACGTCGTCACCTTCTCCACCAACAAGGTGTTCCGCGGACCGCGCGGCGGCGTCATCCTGGGCCGCGCCGAGCACTCCGACGCGCTGCTCAAGGCCGTTCACCCGTTCGTCCAGGGCGGTCCGTCCATGCACGCGATCGCCGCCAAGGCGGTCACCTTCCACGACGCGGGCACCGCGGACTTCGCGTCCTACGTGAGGGCGACCGCCGACAACGCGCGCAGGCTCGCCGACGCCCTGACGGAACGAGGGCTGCGCGTCGTCTCCGGGGGCACCGACACCCATCTTGCGGTGGTCGACGTGTCCGCGCTCGGCATCTCGGGGTCGGCGGCGCAGGATCGGCTCAACAGGTCCGGGATCGTGGTCGACAAAGCGGTCCTGCCGTTCGACGAACGTTCCGTCTCAGAGGGATCGGGCATCCGGATCGGGACCCCCGCGGCCACCTCCCGGGGCCTGACGGCGGACATGATCCCGGCCGTCGCCGACGCGATGCTGGCAGCGTTGTCGACCGAGGACCTCTCGACGCACGATCGGATCCACCGTGAGATCAGCGACCTCGCATGCGGGTAGCGTTGTCCGCGTGTCCGAGACGTCCCGAGCGACCTCCACAGACCGGGTGGTGAGCCGATGATCGAGG
This sequence comes from Gordonia sp. GONU, assembly GCF_024733855.1. Lineage (NCBI taxonomy): Bacteria > Bacillati > Actinomycetota > Actinomycetes > Mycobacteriales > Gordoniaceae > Gordonia > Gordonia sp. GONU. Next base: position 21,072 of record NZ_JANRHB010000018.1, on the reverse strand, counting down.
CCGCCCCGGTGGTGCTCGCGGCCGCGACCGACGGGGGAGGGGCCGGTGTCCCGCTGCGCGAGTTGCTGCTCGTCGGTCTCACCGCCGCCGCGATGACGTATCTGCTGACCTCGGCAGTGCGGGTGTTCGCGATCAAGGCCGGTGCGGTCGCCGTGCCGCGTGTGCGCGACGTCCATGTCATCCCGACCCCGCGACTCGGAGGCCTCGGCATGTTCGGCGGGGTGGTGGCCGGTATCGCGCTCGCCGCCAACCTGCCCGCACTCAATCGGGGCTTCGCCTACACCACGGACCTGACCGCGGTCATCACCGCGGGGACCGTGATCGTCCTCGTCGGTGTCGTCGACGACCGGTGGGGTCTGGACGCCCTGACGAAGTTCGTCGGACAGCTGACCGCCGCCGGGGTCCTGGTGCTCCTCGGCATCTCCTGGATCCAGGTGCCGGTGCCGTTCGCCGACATCGGGACCCTCGTGCTGGATCCACTGCAGGCTGGCCTGCTCACGGTCGCCGTCACGGTGGCGACGATCAACGCGATCAACTTCGTCGACGGCCTGGATGGTCTGGCTGCCGGGCTGGGACTCATCGCCGCGTCGGCGATCTGCATGTTCTCCCTCGGTCTGCTCCGCGACCAGGGCGGTGACGTCAGTTACTATCCGCCGGCGCTCATCGCCGTCGCCCTCGCCGGCGCCTGCCTCGGATTCCTGCCGCACAACTTCTCGCCCGCCCGCATCTTCATGGGCGACTCGGGTGCGATGCTGATCGGGCTGATGCTGGCCGCCGCGTCGACGAGCGCGTCGGGTCGCATCGCGGTGAACGCCTACGGACCGGCGGACATCTTCACCCTGCTGTCACCGCTGATCCTGGTGGCGGCCGTGGTTTTCATCCCGATGCTCGACATGCTCCTCGCGGTGATCCGACGGACGCGGGCGGGCGTCGGTTTCTACACCCCCGACAAGATGCACCTGCACCACCGGCTGCTCGAGCTCGGACACTCCCAGCGGCGCGTCGCGCTGATCATCTATCTCTGGGTGGGCGTCCTGGCGTTCTCCGCCGCGGCGAGCACGCTGTTCCCCCTCTCGGTGGTCGCGCCGATGTTCGGGGCGGGTCTGGTGGTGGCGCTGCTGGTGACCATGGCGCCTCGTCTGCATCGCCGGTTCGCGGAGCTGCGCACCGCGACGAAAGCCTTCCGCTGACGTGCGCGTATGCCGCTGTGCGCGAGGCGCATCCAGCACTGACAGCCCCTTGGTAAGGGGACAGTAAAACTCGTGTACTATCTCGTGTAGTAGGTCGACGTCGGTCTGGCGGGTGGCACTTCGGAGCTCCGGAGGGCGAACGCCGTGACGCCGTCGGCGCTCCACCTCCCCGGCGAGGTGCACACCCCCTGGGCTGCGCGTCATCCGGTGTTGGTAGTGTCACAGAAAACCGCGAGCTTACGTTCGGCCATACCAGCTGATCGCACGCGCGTTGCCCTGTGCCTGCGGGTTAGAGGATCCCCTAGTTGAGGAGAGGCGAATGAGCACCACCGTCCCCGACTCGACGTCGTACTATCCCGCTGCCCCGACCGGTCTCGTCCGGCCCGGGATCATCGCGGCGGTTGCGACCGTCGTGGTGGGTGTGCTCGCCGTCGTTCTGGGCCACCCCTGGTTCGCCGTGTTCTTCCTCGCCGGTGTCGTGCTGGTGTTCGTCAACACCAAGCTGGTCATCCGCGCGGTCGACAACGTGGCGACCGCAGAGAACCCCCGTAAAAAACTGCTCGCTCTCAATTCGGCATACCGCCTCGGGGCTATCACGCTCCTCGCATTGGTGGCGGCCTTCCTGGTCCGGCCCGACGGGCTGGGCGCGATGTTCGGACTCGCCATCGGCCAGGTCATCCTGGTGCTGAGCACGGTGATTCCGGTGATGAAAGGACTTCGTAAGCAGCTATGACCGTCTTGTCTTACCTGGCCGAGTCGGCAGAGGAGTCGTCAGAGTCGGCGATCGAGGTCGGCCACCACATCGAGGTCGAGTGGTTCGGGATGACCGTCAACCTCGACACGGTCATCGGCAGTGCCGTTGCGGCGGTCATCGTCATCGCCCTCGCTTTCTTCGTGCGCTTCAAGATGACCTCGAACAAGCCGAACTCTGTTCAGCTGTACTTCGAGGTCATCACTGTCCAGATGCGCAACCAGATCGAGAGCGCGATCGGCATGAAGATCGCGGGCTTCGTCCTGCCGCTGGCCGTCACGCTGTTCACCTACATCCTGGTCGCCAACTGGCTGTCGATCATCCCGTCGCAGTACGGGACCGAGCACGGCACCAGTGAATGGCTCAAGCCGCCGGCCAGCGATGCGAACTTCGTCTACGCGCTCGCACTCTTCGTCTTCGTCTGGTACCACGCGGCAGGCGTCAAGCGACGCGGTCTCATCGGTCACCCGGTGAAGCTGGTGAAGGGACACTCGGTCGCCATCGCCCCGGTGAACATCATCGAGGAGATCGCCAAGCCCGTCTCGCTCTCCCTCCGTCTTTTCGGCAACATGTTCGCCGGCGGCATCATGGTTGCGCTCATCGCGCTGATGCCCGCCTACATCATGTGGGCGCCGAATGCACTCTGGAAGTCCTTCGACCTGTTCGTCGGCCTGATCCAGGCGTTCATCTTCTCGCTGCTGACGGTCCTGTACTTCAGTCAGGCCATGGAGCTGGACGAAGACCACCACTAGTACGAACCCGGCCGGTGTCTGCCGCGCCGGGAGCAAAGACCTGACACGTGCAGTGTCAGTTTCACCCGAAAGGAAAGTTCTCAATGGATCCCAATCTGATTGGTCTGGGTGCGTTGATCGGTGGCGGCCTCATCATGGGTGGCGGCGCGATCGGTGCCGGTATCGGTGACGGCCTCGCCGGCGCTCAGTTGATCGCGGGCATCGCACGTCAGCCCGAGGCACAGGGCCGCCTGTTCACCCCGTTCTTCATCACTGTGGGTCTGGTCGAGGCTGCGTACTTCATCAACCTGGCGTTCATGGCGCTCTTCGTCTTCGCCACCCCGATCACCGGCCAGTCTTAATCCCGGTCGCTGACCGGGTCCCAAGGATCAAGGGAACATCCGCACAATGAATCTCGCCGCAGGAAACTTCCTCATCCCCAATGGCACGTTCTTCGTGTGCCTGGCCATCTTCGTCATCGTCTTCCTCGTGATTCGGACGATGGTCGTGCCGCCGATCCTCAAGGTGCTCGAGGACCGTGAGGCCCTGGTCGCGAAGACCGCCGAGGACAACCGGGCCGCTGCGGCGAGCTACGAGGATGCCGACACCGGATACCGGGCCGCTCTCAAGGAGGCGCGGGCGGACGCCACCGGTATTCGGGATCAGGCACGTGCCGAGGGCAACGAGCAGTTGTCCGAGGCAAGGAAGCGTGCCACGGCAGAAGCCGACGCTGCGATCGCCAAGACCGCCGAGCAGTTGAAGGCGGAAGGAGAGCGGGCCGCGGAGACCGCTCGTCGCGACGTCGACTCGTTGTCGGCCGTGCTCGCGAGCCGTGTGCTCGGTACCAATGTGTCGCCGTCCTCGCAGTCGGCGGCGTACGAGTCGACAGGAACGGTGAAGTAAGTGGACATCGTCATTGGAAACCTGATCGGGCTCGCGATCATCGTCTTCCTCTTCTGGAAGTTCGTGCGACCCGTGCTCTCGAAGGCGGTGACCGCGCAGAAGGAAGCCATCGCTGAGCAGGTCACCGAGAGCGAGGCAGCCAAGGCCCGGGTCGCCGATGCACAGGCCGCTCATGAGCGAGCGCTGGCAGAGGCCAAGGCCGAGGCCGAGGAGCTGCACAAGGGCGCGGTCCGGGACGCCGAGAACATCAAGCAGGATCTCGTCGCCCAGATCGATTCCGAGGTGAAGCGGATCACCGAGCACGGTCGTTCGCAGACCGAGCTCAACCGCGCCTCGCTGGTGCGGTCGCTGCGCAACGATCTCGGTCTGACCGCGATCGACGGGGCGTCCAAGCTCGTCCGGTCCCACCTCGCGGACTCGAAGGCACAGTCGGAGAGCATCGACCGGGTCATCGAGGAACTGGAGTCCATGTCGGCCGGCGGGCCCTCGGACCTGGTCACCCGCCGCGTGGACCTGATCGGCCTGCACTCGATGCGCGCCACGAGCCGGGAGGCCGCTCTCGCCGTCTCGTCGGCGTTCGACTCCTCGGCGTCGTCGCTCGACAGCGACGCCCTGGTGAAGGCCAGCGACGAGCTGACCGAGGTCATCCGCCTGCTCGACACCAACCCGGTGCTGCGCAAGCGACTCACCGAGGACGAGGACAACACCACCGGCCAGGTCAAGCTGGTCGAGAACCTCTTCGGCGGCAAGGTCTCGCCGATCGTGGTCGAGGTCCTGAGTGCCGCGGTGAAACAGCGTTGGTCGTCGTCGGCCGACTTCTCCGCCGCTCTGCGTCGTCAGAACGCACTGATCGTGCTGGCCGCCGCCGAGCGTGACGGAGTCATCGAGCAGACCGAGAACGAACTGTTCTCCGTTGCTCGACTGATCGACCAGAACCCGCAGTTGGCCTCGCTGCTCTCCGACCACAGCCATGATGGTGGAAAGCGCGCGGAGCTGCTGCGCTCGCTGGTGGGGGAGAAGGTCGGGAAACTGTCCTGGATCCTGCTGGCCCACTCCGTCGAACTGCTACAGGGCCAGCCGGCCGATGTGGCTTTCGATCAGCTCGCCGAGCTGGCGGCGGCACGCCGTGGCGAGTCCGTGGCCCACGTGGTCTCGGCAGCCCCGGTGTCGGAGTCCCAGACCACGCGTCTGGCCTCCGTGCTCGGCACCATCTACGGACGCACCATCTCGGTGCAGACCGAGATCGATCCCGACATCCTCGGCGGCCTCCGGATCGCCGTCGGCGACGAGGTGATCGAGGCCGATGTGGCCACACGCCTGGCGAAGGCGGCCGAGAGCCTGCCCAGCTAGACCCTGCCCGACCACATCCAGCGAATACCCCCCAAACACCAGCCGGACTGAGCAAGAAAGACGAGTACCAATGGCGGAGTTGACGATCTCACCAGACGAGATTAAGGGAGCGATCGAGCAGTATGTCTCATCGTTCGATGCCGATGCCTCCCGCGAGGAGGTGGGCATCGTCACCGACACATCGGACGGTATCGCGCACGTCAGCGGACTGCCCGGCGCGATGGCCAACGAGCTGCTGCAGTTCGAGGGCGGCGTGCTCGGCGTGGCCCTGAACCTCGACGAGGACGAGATCGGCGCCGTCATCCTCGGTGACTACGAGTCGCTGGAAGAGGGCCAGCAGGTCAGCCGTACCGGCGACGTGCTCTCGGTCCCCGTCGGCGACAAGTTCCTGGGCCGCGTCGTCGACCCGCTGGGTGCGCCGATCGACGGCCTCGGTGACATCGAGGCCGAGGAGCAGCGCGTCCTCGAGCTCCAGGCCGCCTCGGTGCTCGAGCGCCAGCCGGTCGAGGAGTCCCTCGCCACCGGTATCAAGGCCATCGACGCGATGACCGCCATCGGCCGCGGCCAGCGCCAGCTGGTCATCGGCGACCGCAAGACCGGAAAGACCGCGGTCTGCATCGACGCCATCCTGAACCAGAAGGCCAACTGGGAGACCGGCGACCCGAGCAAGCAGGTTCGCTGCATCTACGTCGCGATCGGTCAGAAGGGCTCGACCATCGCCGGCGTCAAGACCGCTCTCGAAGAGGCCGGCGCGATGGAGTACACCACCATCGTCGCGGCCCCGGCCTCTGACTCGGCCGGCTTCAAGTGGCTGGCTCCGTACACCGGTTCGGCCATCGGCCAGCACTGGATGTACCAGGGCAAGCACGTCCTCATCGTGTTCGACGACCTGACCAAGCAGGCCGAGGCCTACCGCGCCATCTCGCTGCTGCTGCGTCGTCCGCCGGGTCGTGAGGCATACCCCGGTGACGTCTTCTACTTGCACTCGCGTCTGCTGGAGCGTTGCGCCAAGCTCTCCGAGGAGATGGGCGGCGGTTCGATGACCGGTCTGCCGATCATCGAGACCAAGGCCAACGACGTCTCGGCGTTCATCCCGACCAACGTCATCTCGATCACCGACGGTCAGGTCTTCCTCGAGTCGGACCTCTTCAACAAGGGTGTCCGTCCCGCCATCAACGTCGGTACCTCGGTGTCGCGTGTCGGTGGTGCCGCTCAGACCAAGGGCCTGAAGAAGGTCTCGGGTTCGCTGCGTCTGGAGCTCGCACAGTTCCGTGAGCTGGAAGCCTTCTCGGCCTTCGCCTCCGACCTCGACGATGCGTCCAAGGCTCAGCTCGAGCGCGGCGCCCGCTGGGTCGAGATGCTCAAGCAGGACCAGTACAGCCCCTTCTCCGTCGAGGACGAGATCGTCTCGATCTACCTCTGCGGTGAGGGTCACTACGACTCGGTCCCGGTCGACGACGTCCGCAACTTCGAGACGCAGCTGCTCAGCCACCTGCATCACGCAGCCAAGGGTGTCTACGACTCGATCGCCGGCGGCAAGGTGCTGTCCGACGACCAGGCGGAGTCCCTCGTCGCCGAGACCAACAAGTTCAAGAACAGCTACCTCACCCACGACGGCAAGCGCGTGGTCAACGAGGCCGAGGCCGAGGCAATGGATGCCGAGGACGTCGAGAACGAAGAGATCAAGATCCGCAAGTGATCTCAGACGTCAACGGACATTGCGCTAAGGAAGGGGTGAGGGCTCGTGGCCAGCATTCGTGAGCTGCGCTCACGCATCCGGTCGGTCCAGTCGACCAAGAAGATCACCAAGGCTCAGGAACTGATCGCGACCTCGCGCATCACCAAGGCCCAGGGTCGTGTCGCCGCGGCCAAGCCGTACTCGGAAGAGATGACCACGGTCCTCTCCGAGTTGGCGAGTCACGCGGGGACACTGGACAACCCGCTGCTGACCGAGCGTGAAAACCCCAAGCGTGCGGCGATCCTGGTGGTCACCAGCGACCGCGGCATGTGCGGTGGTTACAACGCGAACGTCCTCAAGGCGACGCGGGAACTCATCTCGCTGCTGCGCGACGAGGGCAAAGAAGCCGTCCTGTTCGTGATGGGCCGAAAGGGCGTCGGATTCTTCAACTTCCGCGGCCTCACCGTCGAGGATTCCTGGACCGGCTTCTCCGAGTCGCCGAAGTACTCCGACGCCTCCACCGCGACCGGGTTCCTCGTGGACCTGTTCGTGGCGGGTTCGGGTGTCGAGGTCGAGCGTCCCGGTGGGGACGGCAGCCTCGAGGGTGTCGACGAACTGCACCTGGTGTACACCCGGTTCCAGTCGATGCTGTCGCAGGTGCCGGAGGTTCGTCGCGTGGCGCCTCTGGTCGTCTCGGAGGACACCGATTCCTCCGACGACAAGCCGTCGCGCAACTACACCTTCGAGCCGGGCGCCGAGACCCTTCTCGACGCTCTGCTGCCGAAGTATGTGACCACGCGGGTCTACGCGGCGCTGCTGGATTCGGCCGCGTCGGAGTCTGCGGCTCGCCGTACCGCCATGAAGGCGGCCACCGACAACGCCGAGGAATTGGCCAAGACGCTGTCGCGTGAGGCCAACCAGCTCCGCCAGGCTCAGATCACCCAGGAAATCAGCGAGATCGTCGGCGGTTCGAGCGCCCTGGCGAACTAGCCGGATGCGCCGACCAAGCACGACGACGAGACCCAATACTTCGATCAAGAGGAAGTGACCCAAGCACCATGACCGCAGCAGTAGAAACCCCCTCCGCGCAGTCGGCGGGTTCCGCCGATGGGCGGGTTGTCCGCATCATCGGCCCCGTGGTCGACGTGGAGTTCCCGCGGGGCTCGATCCCCGAACTGTTCAACGCCCTGCACGCCGAGGTCACTCTCTCCTCGGTCGCCAAGACCCTGACCCTCGAGGTCGCTCAGCACCTCGGTGACAACCTGGTGCGCACCATCTCGATGCAGCCCACCGACGGCCTGGTCCGCGGCGCGTCCGTCTCCGACACCGGCAAGTCGATCGTCGTGCCGGTCGGCGACGTCGTGAAGGGCCACGTCTTCAACGCCCTCGGCGACTGCCTCGACAGCCCCGGCCTGGGTCGCGACGGCGAGCAGTGGAGCATCCACCGCAAGCCGCCGGCCTTCGACGAGCTCGAGGGCAAGACCGAGATCCTCGAGACCGGCATCAAGGTCATCGACCTGCTGACCCCGTACGTGAAGGGCGGCAAGATCGGTCTGTTCGGTGGTGCGGGCGTCGGCAAGACCGTCCTCATCCAGGAGATGATCACGCGTATCGCGCGTGAGTTCTCCGGCACCTCGGTGTTCGCCGGCGTCGGTGAGCGCACCCGTGAGGGCACCGACCTCCACCTCGAGATGGAGGAGATGGGCGTTCTCCAGGACACCGCCTTGGTGTTCGGCCAGATGGACGAGCCGCCGGGCACGCGTATGCGCGTGGCTCTGTCGGCGCTGACCATGGCGGAGTACTTCCGCGATGTGAAGCACCAGGACGTGCTGCTGTTCATCGACAACATCTTCCGCTTCACGCAGGCGGGCTCGGAGGTCTCGACCCTCCTCGGCCGTATGCCGTCCGCGGTGGGTTACCAGCCGACCCTGGCCGACGAGATGGGCGAGCTCCAGGAGCGCATCACCTCGACCAAGGGCCGCTCGATCACCTCGCTGCAGGCGATCTACGTCCCCGCCGACGACTACACCGACCCGGCTCCGGCGACCACCTTCGCGCACCTCGATGCGACCACCGAGCTCTCGCGTCCGATCTCGCAGCTGGGTATCTACCCCGCTGTGGACCCGCTGACGTCGACCTCGCGCATCCTCGAGGCCTCGATCGTGGGCGACGAGCACTTCCGCGTCGCCAACGAGGTGAAGCGAATCCTGCAGAAGTACAAGGAGCTGCAGGACATCATCGCCATCCTCGGTATGGACGAGCTCTCCGAAGAGGACAAGGTCACGGTGCAGCGTGCTCGCCGTATCCAGAAGTTCCTCGGCCAGAACTTCCTGGTCGCCGAGAAGTTCACCGGTCAGAAGGGCTCGGTCGTCCCGCTCGCGGACACCATCGAGGCATTCGACCGTGTCGCCAAGGGCGAGTTCGACCACCTGCCCGAGCAGGCGTTCAACAGCTGCGGTGGACTCGACGACGTGGAGGCCGCCGCCGCCAAGATCGCCGGAAAGTAGCGGTAATCCATGGCTGAGAAGTCCTTCCACGTGGAGGTTGTCTCCGCGGATTCGAGCCTGTACTCGGGCGAGGCCACGTTCCTGATCGCGCAGACGACCGTCGGCGAGCTGGGAGTCCTGGCCAATCACGAGCCGCTGCTGGGCCAACTGGTCCCGGGTGGCTACGTGGTGATCGTCGAAGAGAACGGCAATCGCCGCGCGGCGGCGGTCGAGGGCGGATTCCTGTCCGTCACCGGCGAGACCGTCACGGTGCTGGCGGAGTCGGCCGACTGGGCCGACGACGTCGACATCAATGCGGAGAAGACCGCGCTCGAGCGGGCTGAGGCGGATTCGCCGGAGTACCACCGTGCTCACGCGCGTCTGACTGCGGCACAGCAGCTTTCGAAGTAACACCCCGCATTCGCGGCGGTCATCTCGGCCGGTCATCGGATTTCCATCCGGTGGCCGGCCGAGGTCGTTTCGCGTCGGGTGTGGGCGATCTGGCATGCTGTGTTCCACAGCCCCTGTCTCGCAAGTCGTGTCACGGCGTCGGTCCTCCTCGTTGGAAATCCGACGGTCGTCCGGACATACGCGGAGACTGCACGAAGGAGTAGGTGATGTCGCTGCCGGTCGTCTTGCTCAGTGTGCTGCTGGCGGTCGCCGTCATCGTGTGCGTGTTGCTCGCGGTCCGCCTGGCGCAGCTCAGGCGCGTCGGCACCCCCATCCTGTTGCGCACCATCCCGGCGGAGGTCGACCACGGCTGGCGTCACGGGACGGCGCATTACAGCGATGACTCGCTGCGCTACTACCGCCTGGCGTCCCTGCGTCCCGGACCGAACGTCACCCTTGTCCGGCAGGGCATCGAGATCACCGGCCGACGCCGCCCGGAGGGGACGGAGACCGAGATCCTCGAGGGCATGCTGATTCTGCAGGTGAAGCCCTCCGGCAAGAACCCGATCACCGGTAAGGGCAAGGACGGCTACGAGCTCGCGATGGGCCCGGGTGCGGTCACCGCGTTCCAGTCGTGGCTGGAGTCTCGGCAGTCCGCGCGTTCAGAACGGCGCAAGAGCGCCTGATCCCGCCGGTCGGAGCGGGATTTCCCGTTCCGGGCTATCAGTTCTCCGGAGTGGCTGGTCGTGCTCGGTTGCCGCCCGGAACCCACTTCACGTCGCCGAGTGTGCCGTCGGGTGCCCGATTGGCCACCCGCGACAGGATGAACAGCAGGTCGGACAGCCGGTTGAGGTATCTCGCCGGCAGGACGCTCGTGTCGTCGGGGTGGGCGGTCACCGCGGCCCACGCCGAACGCTCCGCGCGGCGGGTCACCGTCCGCGCCTGGTGGAGCAGGGCCGCCAGCGGTGTTCCGCCGGGCAGGATGAACGAGTCCAGGGGCGGTAGGTCGGCGCCGAAGTCGTCACACCAGCCCTCGAGGGCGTCGATGTACTCCTGGGCGATGCGCAGCGGCGGGTATTCGGGGTCGTCGACGATCGGGGTGGACAGGTCGGCACCGGCGTCGAACAGGTCGTTCTGCACCGTGGCCAGCACGGCGGCGATGTCCTCGGGTACGTCGCCGCCGAGGGCCAGTGCCATGCCGATCGCGGCGTTGGCCTCGTCGCAGTCGGCGTAGGCGACCACGCGCGGATCGGTCTTGGGGACGCGCGAGAAGTCACTCAGACCGGTCGAACCGTCGTCGCCGGTGCGGGTGTAGATCCTCGTCAGATGAACGGCCATGCGTTGAATGTACTGCGTGCGATGAGCGCCGGGGGGCGGCGGATAAGGTGGCAGGCGTGAGCGATCGGTTTCTGGTGTCGGGCGGGGCACGTTTGTCCGGTGAGGTGTCTGTCGGTGGCGCCAAGAACAGCGTGCTGAAGCTGATGGCGGCAGCGTTGCTGGCCGAGGGCACGACGGTGCTGACCAACGCGCCGGAGATCGCAGACGTCCCGCTGATGGCCGATGTCGTACGTGGTCTGGGTGCCGTCGTGGAGATGGACGGCGACACCGTGACGATCACGGCCCCCGCCGAACCGAAGTTCCATGCGGACTTCGCCGCCGTCCGTCAGTTCCGCGCCTCGGTGTGTGTTCTCGGACCGCTGATGGCCCGGTGTCATCGAGCGGTGGTGGCGTTGCCGGGTGGTGACGCGATCGGTTCGCGACCCCTGGACATGCATCAGGCGGGCCTGCGTGCTCTCGGAGCGACGAGCTCGATCGAGCACGGCTGCGTGGTGGCCGAAGCCGACGCCCTCGTCGGTGCTCCCATCGCGCTCGAGTTCCCCTCCGTCGGGGCCACCGAGAACATCCTGATGGCTGCCGTCCTGGCCGAGGGCCAGACGACGATCGACAACGCGGCCCGCGAACCGGAGATCGTCGACCTCTGCGTGATGCTGCAGCAGATGGGTGCCCAGATCGAGGGCGCCGGCACGTCGACGCTGACGGTGAACGGCGTCGACCGGCTGCATCCGACGACCCACCGGGTGGTGGGGGACCGCATCGTCGGTGCGACCTGGGGTATCGCTGCCGCGATGACGCGCGGTGACGTCACGGTTCGCGGTGTGCAGCCCGAACACCTGCAGCTGGTCCTCAACAAGCTGGTCGACACCGGTGCCCGCGTGGACACCTTCAGCGACGGCTTCCGGGTGCGCCACGACAGCCGGCCGGTCGCGGTGAACGTCTCGACGCTGCCGTTCCCCGGTTTCCCGACCGATCTGCAGCCGATGGCGATCGGACTCGCCGCCATCTCCGAGGGCATGTCCGTCATCACCGAGAACGTCTTCGAGGCCCGTTTCCGCTTCGTCGAGGAGATGGTGCGCCTGGGCGCGGACGCCCGCACCGACGGCCACCACGCCGTCATCCGCGGTATCGAGCGACTCTCGAGCGCACCGGTCTGGTGTTCGGACATCCGTGCCGGCGCCGGCCTCGTGCTCGCCGGCCTCGTCGCCGACGGCGTCACCGAGGTGCACGACGTCGAACACATCGATCGCGGCTACCCGCATTTCGTCGAGATCCTCCGCAGCCTCGGCGGCGAGATCGAGCGCGTCACCGACTGACATGTCGGCCCCACCTGTCCGATCGGACAGGTGGTACCCCCGTCCTGATGGACCGACCCTGCCCGCCGAGGGTCAGGACCCCTTGTGGGCGTTGTGATCTGAGCGACATTCTCGTTGTGACAGACCCAACCGTCACAAGGAGTTCACCCCATGGCCATTGAGCTGAACCAGATCTGGGATTTCCCGATCAAGGAGTTCCACCCGTTCCCGAAGGCGAAGCTGGGTGTCGGTGCGCACGACATGCTCGGTGTCGAGGCCAAGGAACTGGGCATCACGCGTGCCCTGCTGATGACCACCGGCCTCCGCGGTTCGGGCATCATCGAGGAATTGATCGGCAAGATCGAGTACCAGGGCGTCGACGTGGTGCTCTACGACCAGGTGGAGTCCAATCCCAAGGACTACAACGTCATGGATGCCGCGGCGCTGTACCAGTCGGAGAAGTGCGACGGCATCATCTCGGTGGGCGGCGGGTCGAGCCACGACGCCGCCAAGGGCGCCCGGATGGTGATCGCCCACGACGGCCGCAACATCAACGAGTTCGAGGGCTTCTCCAAGGCCACCAACAAGGAGAACCCGAAGCACATCGCGGTCTCCACCACCGCGGGCACCGGCTCGGAGACCTCCTGGGCCTACGTCATCACCGACACCTCGGACATGAACAATCCGCACAAGTGGGTGGCGTTCGACGACACCTGTCTTGTGGACCTCGCGATGGACGATCCGCTGCTCTACTACTCGTGCCCCGAGCACTTCACCGCCTTCTGCGGCTTCGACGTGCTCGCCCACGCCAGCGAGCCGTACGTCTCGCGCCTGGACTTCGCCCCGTCGCTCGGCAACGCCAAGTACTCGATCGAGCTCATCCGCGATCACCTCCGCACCGCGGTCTACGACCCGCGTAACCTCGCGGCCCGTACCGGCATGATGTACGCCCAGTACATCTCCGCGCAGGCATTCAACTCGGGTGGTCTCGGGCTGGTGCACAGCCTGTCCCATGCGGTGAGCGCCTTCTACGACAGCCACCACGGACTCAACAACGCCATCGCGCTGCCGCGCGTGTGGGAGTACAACCTGCCGTCCCGCTTCGAGCGCTACGCGGAGATCGCCGCGTTGCTCGGCGTCGACACCTCCACGATGACCACCGTCCAGGCCGCCGACGCCGCGGTCGAGGAGGCCATCCGCCTCTCGAAGGACCTCGGCATCCCGGACAACTTCGGACAGCTGTCGACCAACAGCTACGAGAAGAACCGGATGAACACCGGTAAGTACGAGGGGCGCGGCGAGAGCATCGACACCTCCGAGAAGCAGATCCGCGCCATCGCCGAGCACATGATGGGCGACTGGTGCACCCCGGGCAACCCCCGGGAGAGCACCGTGGAATCGCTGATCCCCATGGTGACGCACGCCTTCACCGGCAGCTACTGATCACCCGGCCGGAACCCCGTGCCCGGGAGGGGAATCCCTCCCGGACGCGCGGGTTCCGCCCCAGTCCACCGCCCCGTCGACGGAAGGTCTGACGATCCGATGACGCACACCTCCACCGCCCTCGCCCGCCTCACGGATGCCGACGAGACCGCCCGCTTCGCCTCCGCAGAGGAACTGACCGCTGCGCTCGGGGAGCAGGGATACCTCATCGGACCGGAACTGGCGATCGTCGTGCACCTCGCCACGCTGCTGGACCGGCCGCTGCTTCTCGAGGGGCCGGCGGGTGTCGGCAAGACCGAACTGGCCAAGGCGCTGGCCGCGGCGTCGGGGCGTGAGCTCATCCGCCTGCAGTGTTACGAGGGGCTCGACGACTCGCGTGCCCTCTACGAGTGGGACTACGCCCGCCAACTGCTCCACGTGCAGATGCTGCGAGACCGCATCAGTATCGAATTGGCCTCGGAGGCAAGTCTTTCGGAGGCATCGGCGGCCCTGGCGCGTACCGAGGTGGGCGTGTACACCGAGGACTTCCTGGTGGCCCGGCCGCTGCTGGCCGCGATCACTTCGACCACCCCCACCGTGCTCCTCGTCGACGAGATCGACCGTACGGACGAGGCGATGGAGGCGGTCATGCTCGAGGTGCTCGCCGAACGCCAGGTGTCGGTACCCGAACTCGGGACGTTCACCGCACGGTCGTCGCCGTGGGTGATCCTGACCTCCAACGACACCCGTGAGCTCTCGCCGGCCCTCAAGCGCAGGTGCCTGCACTTCCAGGTCGGCTACCCCGACCCGGACACCGAGCGCGCCATCGTCGCGGTGCGGGCTCCCGACATCGAGGACGAGGTCATCGGCGAGGTCGTCGACCTCGCCCGGCGACTCCGCGATCTGCCGCTGCGCAAGAGTCCCTCGATCGCGGAGGTCATCGACGCTGCTCGTGCGGCGTCGTATCTCAGGACCACCGAACCGGCACGGAACGCCCGTCCCGGATCCGGTCCGGCCGACGCCGCGTTGCTCTCCGTGCTGGTCAAGTTCGGCACCGACCTCGACCTCGCCCGTCATGCGCTGTCGACGCCCCCCGCAGACACCGCCGCCGCGGAGGTCGGTGTCGACGGGTCGACGCCGTCAGGGTCGGTCACGGCCCGGGCGTTCGGGGCCGGGCGGGCCCGCAGTGCCGGGGTACGCGCGGGCCGATGACCGTGCGCACGCCGCCGACGGGGGCCGTCCGCGACGAGATCCTCGACCTGGTCGCGGTTCTGTTCGGGCAGGTCCTGCGCGGTGCAGGGATCGCCGCGTCGCCCGCGGAGGTGATCGAGGTGCGGCGGACACTGGCGATCGTCGGGGCCGCCGACCTCGCGGTGCTGCGGGCCGCGCTGCGCAGTGTCTCCGTCAAATACGGTTACGAGACAGCAGGTTTCGAGCACGCCTTCGACGTCTTCTTCCTGGGTGCCGACACGGGGCCCGACCGCGAGGAGGACCTGCCCCGCCCGCGGGGTGCCGCCGCGGACCTGCCCGACGACGTCGTCTGGGACGACGAGTTCGACGGGGCGGCCCGCCGAATCGGCGCCGACGAGCACACCGACGAGATCGGCGATCGGATGGCACCCAACCCCGATGCCGGCGAGCGACACGGGGAGAGCGCCCATCGCGAAGAGAACGACTTCACCGTGTCGGCCGGCGCCGAACAGCTCGGCGTCGACCCGGACAGCGGATCGGTCAGCGGCGGAGTGACGTACACGGTCGAGATCGACTCCGCCGATTCGGCGTCGGTCGGCGAGCTGACCGGCGCCGCCGCCCGGGTGGAGAGCACACCCCTGGGGGTGACCGGCGCCGCCGCGATCCTGGCGGCTCTCGACGCCTACGACCCCCGGGGAGCGTACGGAACGGAGGGGAACGCCGACCTCGACGACGCGCGTCGCATCGAGCTCGAACGTGCCCTGGCCGCGTTCGTCGACGTGTTCACCGCGCGCCTCGAGGCGGCCGGGCTCACCGAGGGCGACGCACCCGGTCGATCGGCCCCGGTGCGGACCGAACAAGCCGACATCGACCGTGCCTGCCACCGGCTCGTCCAGCGCATGCGCGGAGCACCGCGACGGGTGATCGGCCGCGGAGATCGCGGGACCCTCGACATCCGCGCCACGATGCGCGCGGCGGTCGCCACCGACGGGGTGCCGGCCGAACTGTGGCGTCGACGTCCGCGGCCCGGCCCCGTGCGGTTGCTGGTCCTGGTCGACGTCTCGTTGTCGGTCCGGCCGGTCACCGGGTTCATCCTGCGGCTCGCGCAGACGCTGCACCGTTTCGGCGACCGGTGCGAGGTCGTCGCCTTCGTCGACCGGCCGGTGCGCGTCACCGCCGCGCTCCGGGCGGCGTCCGCCGACGCCGCGCTGGCCGCTGTGCTCGCCGCCGACGGCCTCGACCTGGCCGCGACGAGCGACTACGGACGGATGTTCGCCGGACTACTCGGCGAGTTCGGCGACCTCGTCACTCCGCGTACCTCGGTGCTCGTCGTCGGCGACGCGCGCAGCAACGGATTCGACGCACGCACCGACCTGGTCGCCGAGATCGGCCGGCGCGCACACCGCCTCGCCTGGGTGACCCCCGAACCGTCGCGCTACTGGTCGCAGACGGGGTGCGCGATGGCCGACTACGCCGAACACTGCAGCGGTGTCGTCAGCGTCCGGGACGGGGCCGAGATGCTTGCGCGCTGTGATGAACTGGGTGCAGCGCTCAGGTGAGGTGGGTAGCGTCGAAAATGCCGGTGGCGCACGACGACATCATCGGCCCGCGGTGATCGGAGGTCAACGGATGCAGGGTGGCACGCGCCGACGCAGCCCCGGTCATGTCGCCAAGTTCCACGCCCCCGAGATCGTGCTCGGCCCGGGCGCATTCGGCGAGGTGCCGCTCGCCACGTCGGGCCTCGGGATGCGCCGCCCGCTGGTGGTGAGCGATCGCGGTCTCGAGGGCACCCGCTGGTACGCGCAGCTGATGTCGGGTCTGGCCGCGGCGGGGCTGGACGCCACCTCGTTCGTGGACGTGTCGCCCAACCCGCGTGCCGGCGAGGTCACCGCGGCGTTCCTGGCCTACAAGGCGCACGATGCGGACGGGCTCGTGGCGCTCGGCGGGGGATCGGTCATCGACGCGGCGAAGGGGGTCGCGGTGCTCGCCGCCAACGGCGGTCACATCCTGGAATACGAGGGAATCGATCGTGCCCGCCGGCCGTTGCCGCCGCTCGTCGCCGTGCCGACCACCGCCGGGAGCGGTGCCGACGTCTCGCAGTTCTGCATCATCAACGACGGCCAGCGCCGCACCAAGGTCACCATCATCGGCCGGTCGCTGGTGCCGGACCTGTCGGTGAGCGATCCGGAACTGCTCACCACGGTGCCGGCCGAGGTCACCGCACAGGTCGGGATGGACGTGCTGACCCACTGCGTCGAGGCCTACGTCTCGCTCGCGCACGGCCGGATGACGGATTCGCTTGCACTGGAATCGATCAGCGGTGTCTGGACGCATCTCGAGCGACTGGTCGACGACCCGCTCGACAAGGTCGCGGCGGAGGAGATGTCGCTGGCGTCGCTGCGGGCCGGGATGGCGTTCACCAACGCGATCCTCGGCGCGACCCATGCGATGAGCCACCCGGTCGGCGGGCATTGCGACGCCCCCCACGGTGCGATCAACGCGGTGCTGCTGCCGCATGTCATCCGCTACAACGCGGAGGTGTGCGCCGACGGATTCGTCGACCTGGCCGGGGCGATCGGCCTGTCCACCGACGGGAATGCGCGCATGGTCGCCGACCGTCTGGCCGATGCCGTGGCGGGCCTGGGTGCACGGGTCGGGATGCCGGAGTCCCTGGAGCCGTTGGGCGTTCGCCTCGGCGATCTCGATCGTCTCACCACGCACGCTCTCGCGGACTCGTGCATGACCACGAATCCGCGCCGTCCGCAGGCGGCGGGGATTCGTGACCTGTACGCGGCGGCACTGTGATGGTCGGCGCCGCGCGGGGGCCCGACCCCGAACGGGAGCCCGACCGGTCCGATCTCGACAGCCTCGTCGGTCTGCGCAGCGTCAAGGGCAGTCATTACGCGCAGTACCGCGGGGTAGAGGCCCGGCTGAGCCGGGTGGTCGGCGCTCTCGAACGGATCTCGCGGGCGCTGGTCCGCACCGCCGAAGGGCCCGAGGCGCTGGTCATCTCGGTGGTCGAGGCCGCGCGTGACCATCTGGGTGCGGAGTGGGTGGTGTTCGGGCTCGCCGACGGACGCCTGGAGCGATCCGCCCCGCGTCACCTGATCAGCTCCGGCAGCGGCAGGTTGTACGCCTTCGAGGGGTCGTCGACCGCCTCTCCGCCCGACGGGCTGCCCGACCAGGTGCTGAACCGGCTCAACGACATCCTGCGCGGCCACGAGCCGCTGTTGCACCGCCCGATCCTGTCCACCGACCACGTCCATGTCCCGGTCGAACTCGACGGCAGCGTCGTCGGCGGCCTGTCGGCGTGGACCCCGTCCGAGCGCGTCGTCGACCCGACGGACGTCGTGGTCCTGCGGATCCTGGCCAGCCAGGCGATCGTCGCCCTGCTCAACGCCGAGCTGTTCTCCGAAACACATCGGCACGCCGCGGAATTGGCCGAACGAAACGATGAGCTCGAGCGTGCCCAGCGTGAGTTGTCCGCCGCGATGCGCACCACCGTCCTCAACGAGGAGCGGTCGCGGATCGCGCGCGAGTTGCACGATTCGGTCACCCAGTCGGTGCTCTCGGCGGGCGTGCAGATCGAGCTGTGTCGCGACCTCGTCGACGGTGCGGCACTCGAACGGCTGCAGATGGCCGGCCGTCTCACGAAAGAAGCGGTCGAGCAGCTGCGGGCGTTCATCTACACGCTCAACAACGCCGCGAGCGTCCCGTCGCCGAGTGTCCGGGAGGTCTTGACCGAATTGTGCTCCCTACACATGCCGCCCGACCTGACCACCGCGGTCCGCATCCGGGGACGCTCCCGCGACCTGACCGGCGACGTCCAGCACGCGCTGCTCCGGATCGCGGGGGAAGCACTGTTCAACGCCGCGATCCATGCGCGGGCCGACGAGGTCACGGTGACCCTCACCTATGCGCCGGAGCAGGTGTCGCTGTCGGTCGACGACGACGGGGTCGGCGACCCCGAACATCTGCGGCGCGTCCTGCGGACCGCGTCGCTCGGCGACCTCGCCGCCGGCCGCCACCGCGGCCTGGCGAACATGGCCTCGCGGGCCGCCGAGCTCGACGGCGAGATCCGAATCCGCCGGTCACGGGCGGGTGGCATCCGAGTGACCGCGACCCTGCCGACGGGTGCGGGATCGCCATCCGCGTCCGATTCCGGAGCCACGACCAGGGAGTTGCCGTGAGCACCGACAAGACGAGCACCGGTAAGCAGGCCAGGCCCATCCGCACACTGCTGGTCGACGACCACGCCCTGCTCCGGGAGGGGATGCGCTCGCTCCTCGAACGCGAGGACGTCGTCGAGGTGGTCGGCGAAGCCGACTCGCACGACGCCGCGCTCGCGGAGGTCAATGCGTGCCGACCGGATGTGGTGGTCGTCGATCTCAAACTGTCCGCGGGTACCGAATACGAGGGACTGCGCGTGATCAAGGACATCGCACAGCGTCACCCGGAGGTCGCGGCGCTGGTGCTCACCACATTCCTCGACGACGACCTGGTGGTGCGGGCTGTTCGCGCCGGCGCGCGGGGATACGTCGTCAAGGATGTCGACACCACCGAACTGGTGCGCGCGATCCAGGCCGTCTCGACGGGTGGCAGTGCCTTCGATCCGCGCAGCGCGGCGGTGGTGTTGCGGACCGTCTCCGGGGAGGCCGAGACCACCGAAACCCTCAGCGACCGAGAACGTGAGGTCTTGCGACTGCTCGCCGATGGCATGTCCAACAAGCGGATCGGGGAAACGCTGTACATCTCCGAGTCGACGGTGAAGTTCCACATCCGCAACATCATCCGCAAGCTCGGGGTCACCAAGCGCACCGATGCGGTCTACACGGCGAGCAAACGGGGGCTCATCTGACCGGCGGGTCCGAGGGGGTGAGGACCAGCCAGCCGCCGTGGTCGACGAACACCTCGGCCCCGGAGTGGGCGACGCTGTTCGCCCAGCTGTGCAGATCTTTCTCGGTCAGCCGGAGACGGTGACCGAAGTGGGGGCTGGGCTCCTCTTCGAAGGGCACCGCGACGACCACCCGGCGCCTCGCCACCCGCAGCGCCTCGGACAGCGCTGCCTCCACACCGCGGGCGTCGAGATGCTCGAGCAGGTGGATGAGCGAGACCATGTCCACGGAATCGTCGTCAAAGGGGAGCGCGGTCGCGTCGCCGACCACGGCGTCGACGGGTACACCGAGTCGCCGCGACGCGCACGCGAGCAGCGACACCGCGCCCGGTGAGATGTCGCAGGCCGACACGTCGTACCCGTCCATCGCGCAGGCCAGCGCGAAGAATCCGAAGCAGGAGCCCACCTCGAGGATCGACGAACCGGTGGCGAGTGAGCGTGCGCGCCGGTGCACGGGAGCGAAGGCCGAAGCCCCGCAACGAAGTTCGCGGATCGAGTTGTCGTAGAACGCCGACCACGCGTCCGCCGAGGTGGCTGCGGAGGTCCGGATGATGCCCACCGCCGCGGATTCGAAGTTCTCCTGACCCGACAACACGCCGGCCTCCACCAGCGAGACCAGCCCGTCGACGACCACCGAGTCGGAGATCGTCTCCTCGTCGAAGGGATGAGCGATCTGGAGGACGCCGGCCACTCGACGCCACGACAGGAGCCCGCAGCGGGCGAACCCCCTGGGGACGAGCCCGGATCGGAGTACCCGAGGCACACGCCCGCGTACGGGTGATGGGTCGAGAAGCGCAGCCGGGAAGGTCGTCGACTGATCGATGGTCGTCATGGACCGACCGTAGAAACATCCTGACCTGCGCATAACTGTCCGAGCGGGGGTGAGTACCTGTCCGAACGGACGGTTTGCGGCGCACGTCACAGTGACCGGCCCGGCGAGAATCTGCACGCGACAGAGCGTTTCGGTGTCGCCCGGCAACCCGTGACCTGCGGCGATGTCCGACTCGGGGAAGCGTGACCAGGCGATTTGACCCTGACGATTCGGTTGCGTAACTTTCTTCAAGTCAGCGCGCCACGGCGCCGCCCCGGAAGACCTGAGAGGGTCCGGCCGGGGAGTGGAGACCGGGCTTTGCGCAGACCGCCCCCGAACTTCGAGTTCGAGACTTCGTGTCTTGGACGAGGTGTGCGGGGTTGCCAGATCCCCTGAGTTCGAAAAACTTCGGATTTGCGGACTGAGGATCGGGTCTGGTAGGCTGGAAGAGTTGCCCCGGAGACGGGGTTGACGCGGAAAGTCAGGACAAAGTCTGCTGGTGAAAGCCCTTGTGGGGGTGAGTATCTGGTGGGTGTGTGTTCTTTGAGAACTCGATAGTGTGATGATGAATTGTCTGATGCCATTTTGGCATCGTGCATTCTTTATGGATGTAGATGTTTATTGTGTGTGGCGCTCGGCCCCGTC
>NZ_JANRHB010000017.1:0-95592 GCF_024733855.1 Gordonia sp. GONU | reverse complement strand
CGGCGCGACTTCACTCGAAGTCGCGCCGCCGAGGTGTTTCTCAGCCTCTGTCTAGCGCAGCGTCACCTGGCGGCCACGGATGCCGTCGCGCGAGCTCCGCTCGGCGATCGTCAGCTCCGAGGTGTCGGCGAGCGCCTCGCCCAGCCACTGATCGAGCTGATTGAGACCCGCCTGCCACTCCTCGTGGTGCATCTCGTTGTCGAGGTCGAACACCGGGACCAGCAGGCCGTGGGTGCGGAACGACCCGGCGAAGCGCGAACCCTCACCCATCGTCAGTCGGCCGGCCGCGTGGAGCCGGGCCATGGCCGCCATCAGGTCGTCCTCCGGTTCCGGACGGATCCACCGCAGGTGGGCCCGCTCCCCGGCGTCGACCCACCACGGGGCGCCCGAACCGCTGTCGACGACGAGGCGTGCGGTCGGCAGCACGGAATCGTTGGCGCGCTCGAACATCGGCGCGATCTCCGCGGGCACCTCGGTGCCTTCCGGGAACCACCACGAGAAGTCCTGGTGCACGGTGATGTCCAGGGTCGCGTCGGTCTTCAGCACCTCGTCGAGCGAGGGGGATTCGTCGGCGGACTCCAGATCGAACTCGCCACCCGCATCGGCGTGAGCGGCCCACGCGATGGCCGCGGCCAGCTCGACGGCCGGCGCCTGACGATCCGGCTCGGTCTGCAGACCGACCAAACCCTCTGTGGCGCCGCCTGATTCACGCGTGAGCGCGGGACCGGCACCGGGCAGGATCGTCACGACGAAGACGTCGTTGCGCGACTCGGCGGGCTCGACCAGTTCGAGGCGTGCAGTCGCCGACGCGACGAACGTCCGCAGCGCGACGAAGTCGCATTCGGCGGCCAACCCTGCGAAGGGACGCGGCGGCGGTGCCATCGACGCCGCCTGCCGAGCCTTACGAGCGGCGACCCGCTCGGCGCGATTGCTTCCCGGACGGGGTCCACTGCCCCGCTTGCTCTTCTTGCCCATCGGTCCACTCTCTCATGAGCAGGCCTCAGCACCCAGATGACCGGGGCACCGCGAAGACCGGTCAGTCGACGGTCACCAGCCAATCGCGCACCCTGGCCGGATGGTTCGTGGCCAGCCAGCGCACGCCCAGGTCGGCGCAGAGCTGGACGTCCACGAGTTCGTCGACGGTCCAGCAGTAGGTCACGCGCCCGGCCGCGGCGGCCCGGTCGACGAGGTCCGGGTACTGCCTCAACGTCATCACCGACGGTCCGATCCCCGTCGCCCCGACGGCGGTCGCCGCGCTTCCGCCGAGCACCCGGGCGGTGTCGCCCAGCAGGATGGTCGGGAGCATCGGGGCATGGCGGCGGATACGCCAGACCCCGGCGGAGGAGAACGAGATGACCACCGCGCGACTGTGATCGGCCGACGGCGGCGTCGCCACCCCGAACTCGTGCAGGATCTCGAGGAGCTTCTGCTCGACGAGGCTGCCGAATCGCACGGGATGTTTGGTCTCGATGAACAACCGGACCGGCCGCCGCCAGTCCAGGGTGAGCGTGAGCAGCTCACGCAGGGTCAGGATCGATGCGGGGTCGCCGGCGGAATGCCAACTCCCGAAGTCGAGTTCGCGGAGCTGGTCCAGGGTCATCTCGCTGACGATGCCGGACCCGTTCGACGTGCGGTCGACGGTACGGTCGTGCACGCAGACGAGCTCGTGGTCGGCGGTCAGCCGGACGTCGCATTCGAGTCCGTCCGCGCCCTGCGCGAGGGCGAGTTCGTACGCGGCCAGCGTGTGTTCCGGACGGTCCCCGGAGGCACCGCGGTGTGCGACCACCGCCGGCTTTCCCGAACGCGACACCTTCTCGACCGCACCCACGTTCACACCTGCGTTCATCCGACCGCCACCCACCTTCTCTTCGGGACCGGAACCGCCGTGACGGCGTCGAACAGCACCGGCACGCGGCGCGTCAGCCAGAAGGCGAAGGCCGCCGAGACGGCCGCGCTGATGATCACCATGGCCAGTGCGTTGGCCCCGGTCTGCACCGAGTCCGAACCCCACGCGACGGCACGTGCGATCAGTGCCAGTACCGCGGTGACGTTGACGATCACCCACGCGACCCACAGCCGGCGGAACCGGCGTCCGACGCGTTCCGCGTCGAGGGACGGGTCATGGGCCACGCGCAGGGCCGCGACCTCGCCCAGAACCAGTGGCGCGCCGATCAGGTTGACCAGCGGCACTCCCACCAGCACGCCGACCCAGACCGGCCGTCTCGGATCGAGCAGGCGGGCGTCCTCATAGGCACCGGCCCGCAGGTCCATCACCCAGCGCATGAACGCGAGGGTCGCCCAGACGTAGGCGAGGAAGGCGGCGACACCTCCGAAGATGATCAGCCAGTCGGACACCACGATCAGCGGGTCGGGCAGCGGCTGGGTGCGGTTGACGGCCAGTAGGAGGTAGCGCACCAGATGGATGACCGCGGAGGCCGCGAGTGCGGTTCCGGCCACGACGAGCACGAACAGCAGGCGTGCCCGCGAGGTCTCGATCCGGTCGTGGGTCGCGTCCGGCTTCACCGGTTCGTCGCGCAAACCCCACGTGGGGATGTACACGTACCGCGGGATGAGCCGCGGGCCGCGCGAACCCGACGGCCCGCGACGGATGGGAATGGCCTCGGGAGGACGCCGAGCGACCCACCGGACGTTGCGACCCCGGTAGAAACGGCCGGTCGGCACGGGAGCGCGGCGTGTCGGGGCGGGTGCCGCGGGACGGGTCGGCGCGGGCGCCGCCGGATGTGCCGTCGCCGCCATCGCATGCGCGACATCGTCGACGACGCTCAGCGGGCCACCACAGCGAGGACAGTGCTCCCGCCCGGGACGGTGCGGCGCCTGGATTCGGCACCGCGGACAGAGGTCGATCATCGGACGGCGTCGCCCCCACCGTTGCCCTGGCCGTTCCCGCCGCCGAATTCGACGGGCTTGCCGTGCTCCTGCCAAGCGAGCATCCCGCCGCGGACGCAGATGCCGTCGTATCCCACCTGTGCGAGGTACTGCAGAACCCGCATCGACCGGCCGCTCGAATGACACACCACATAGAGGTCCGCATCCGGGTCGATCTCGCCGAGCCGGCCGGGGATCTCGGCCATCGGGATGTGGACGGCGCCGCGGATGTGCCCGTTCGCCCATTCGTCGGGTTCACGGACGTCGAGGATCACCGCCTCGGCCGTCCCGGTGAAGTCGTCCGGCAAATCGGTCACCGGCACCTGCGTGATGTCGCCCATGGTCACGATTTCCATGGTGGCACAGTCATGGCACAAGGCGTGTCAGGTCATCTTGACGGACGTTTCCGGCGGCGCCATGAACATCGCATTCAGCATCACGCAGATTGCGTAAATGCGGCCTATGCTGACCATCATAGTTTTATCCACATGCGCTGACCGGACACCTGTCCGGTGTCCCCATCTCACCGTCAACCTGGGGATGAGACTGTGGAAACTGTGGAAAAACCCTGGCCAACCGGCCTGTCGATGTGACTGGTGTCACTAGTTCGACCCAATGTGCGCGCAGGAAATTCACCAAACTGCAGGGGCCGACCGGTGGTGCCTTTTCTTTCCATGCACACACCTGTGGATAACGTGGGGACAAACCCTTGGGGAAAACCCCCGAACTGGGTCTGGTATTACCCCTCAGTCACGGTGTACAAACGCGGTCCGCACCGCCGGGGCGCGGTCGAAGGCGGCGAGTACACCCGTCGTGACGCTCTCGGCGAGACCCGACACCGACATCTGGTTGCCGACCAGACGTGCCAGCAGAGGCTTGGGCGCCTCGATGACCGTGATCTCGGCGTCGGGGTAGCGCTCGGCCACCACCGAACGCATCACGCCGATGCCGTCGACCAGACCGAGTTCGGCGGCGCGGTGCCCGACCCACACATCGCCGTTGAACAGCTCCTCGTCGGATGCTGTCAGCTTCTTGCCACGACGCTGACGCACCCACGCGATGAAAGCCTCGTGCAGCTGCCCTTGGAGACCCTTGAGCCATTCGACGTCCTCGGGCACCTCCGGCGAGAAGGTGTCGAGCCGGGCCTTGTTCTCCCCCGTCGTGTAGAGACGACGCTGCACGCCGAACCGGTCGAGCAGTGCCGAGAAGCCGAAACCCGAGGACACCACCCCGATGGAACCGACGATCGAGGTGTGCGCGGCGTAGATCTCGTCCGCCGCACAGGCCATCCAGTAGCCACCGGACGCCGCGACGTCCTCACAGAACGCCAGGACCGGCACGCCCTTCTCCGCGGACAGCTGTCGGATGCGCTCGGCGATGTACTCCGACTGGGCGGGCGAACCTCCGGGCGAATTGATCACGACCACCACGGCCTTGAGCCGATCGGTGTCGAACGCCCGCTTGAGTACCGGTTCGACCGTGTCGGTCGTCAGACCGTGCCTGCCCATGCCGGCACCGCCGATCGGACCGTCGAGTCGAACCACCGCGACGTGCTCGGCACGCGATCTCGCGAACTTCTTGCCCACCGCCGCCAGCGGTCCTGCAGTCATCTGCCCGAGTCTAGTGGCGGATCACCACAGCAGGTTTCCGGCGGGCACGCCCGCGTTGTCTCCGGGGTGCAAGCGGCACTCGCACCGTAGACTCTCCCGCGTGCAGGTCAGGTGGCTCAGCGCATTCCTCGATTTCCCCGCCGACGAGTTCGGCGGCGAGGTGACGTTCTGGCGCGCGATCTCGGGCAGCACCGTCTCGCCACCGCGCGGCGAACACCGAGAATTCGCCTCCCTCGAACCGTTCCACGGCGATCCGCACCTGCGTGTGCAGCGGGTCGACGAGGGCCCGGGCGGGGTCCACCTCGACATCCACACCGACGATCCGCACGCGGCAGCCGAGGAGGCCGCCGGCCTCGGGGCGACCCTGATCCGCAATGCCGACACCCACCTGGTCCTCCGTTCACCGGCGGGCTTCGTGTTCTGCCTGGTGCCGTGGGAGGGCGAGACCACCCGGTCGCGACCGATCCGGTGGCCCGGCGACGCCATCAGCATCATCGACCAGTTGTGCATCGACATCCCGGCCCCCGACTTCGACGCAGAGGTCGAGTTCTGGACGAACCTGACCGGTTGGCCGCTCAATCCGCCCGGCACCCGACCCGAACTCGTCGCGCTGCGTCGAGATCCATCTATCACGATCGGAATCCTGTTGCAGCGCAGGGAGTCCGGGACGACCGACGACTCGACACCCGCGACCGGACACCTCGACCTCGCGACGAATTCGGTACCCGACGAGGTGGCGCGTCACGAGGGATGGGGCGCCCGCGCGGTCGACCACTTTCCGAAGTGGACGACGATGGTCGACCCGATGGGGCGCCCGTACTGCATCACGTCACGCAATCCACGTACCGGGGCCTGACCCCGCTCCTTGAGTAGCCCCGGAGCTTGCGGAGGGGCGTATCGAAAGGACTCAGGGAGAGGCAGGTTCAGCGGCGAGGAACTCGCGCAACCTCTCGACCTCGGCGTCGATCTCACGCTCCTCGGCCTTGGTGACCTCGCGCAGCATCTCGACGCGCACCCCGTCTTCACCGTCGAGATGCCATGTGCCGGCGAGGAATCCGTCGGCGAAGACGAAACCGGGTGAGCGGCCGTTGGGTGTCACGGTCCGGCGGAACAACTCCGGGTCGGCGACGCGGACGCGGTCGGCCGAGACCCCGATGACGTGATCGAAGGGCGCCACGAGGCGGGCCGGCGCGGGTGTGTCCGGGTCGGCGAAACCGAGTCCGTCGAGGTCGTAGAGGATCTCGCCGTGCGGGCCGACCAGTCGGACGAGTTCCCAGTCGGCTTCGAGCTTTTCGACGAGCGGCCGCAGCCCGGTCAGCCCGGACCACGTCTGGATGGCCTTGACGGTGGCGGGACCGAAGCCGCGGAGGTACAGGCGGATCAGGTCCGCGCGCGCGTCGTCACCCTCGACCGCCGGCTCGCCCGGGCCGACCCATTCGTCGAACAACCGGTAGGTCGGTGCCGCGCGTCCCCGCCAGAGACCACGCGGCGGCACCTGGACCAGAGGCAGCCCGCACCGGGCGATCCCGGTGAGTGTGGACGGGTTCTCCCCCGGATGACGAACAGCCAGCTGCTTTCCCAGGTCGGCACCACTGAGCTCACCGCCGGCGAGAAGCCGGGCGGCGTCGGCGAGAACCTGCGACGGATCCGCATCCACGAGTCGCGGCATGTGCGCCTCGGTGAGTTCGCGCCGCAGAATCGGTTCGGCGAGGGGCCGGATCCATCGGGCGTCCTCGGCATCGATGAGGAACACCGTGGACCGCAGCAACGCGATTCGCACGACCTCCCGCGCCGTGAGGAGCTCGTCGAGTTCGGACGAGTCGAATCCCTCGACGCGCGACCACAATCCGAAGAAGGCGGCGCGCGGGTCCTGGGACTGCATCCCCACGCAGCGGTCCAGCACCTCGATGGCGTCCTCGTCGACGCGATCGAGCAGGTGCTGGCGGGACAGCAGGGTTCGGTTCCACTGCCTCAGGGTGATCGTCTCGCCGGTCACCTCAAGCGGGGTAGCTGATTCCGGTCGCCGCGTGGCAGCGATAGCCGTGCGGGTTCT
Organism: Gordonia sp. GONU; assembly: GCF_024733855.1. Lineage (NCBI taxonomy): Bacteria > Bacillati > Actinomycetota > Actinomycetes > Mycobacteriales > Gordoniaceae > Gordonia > Gordonia sp. GONU. Next base: position 89,043 of record NZ_JANRHB010000017.1, on the reverse strand, counting down.
TGGCCAGATACTGCTGGTGGTAGTCCTCCGCGTAGTAGAAGCGCCCGTCGCCGGCGGCCTCGAGCGGCTTGATCTCGGTCGCGATCCGCCCCTCTCCGGCCGCGTCGAGCGCGGACTGGAACTTGGCCGCGGACTGCGCGACGATCGCGGCGTCGTCGTCGGAAAGGGTGTACACCGCCGACCGGTACTGGGTGCCGATGTCGTTGCCCTGTCGCATCTCCTGCGTGGGATCGTGGGACTCCCAGAAGATCTTGAGGATGCCCTCGAGGTCGATGACCGCCGGATCGAAGACGACGAGTGCCGACTCGGTGTGGCCGGTGCGCGCGGTGCAGGTCTCCTCATACGTCGGGTTCGGGGTGTGACCGCCGGCGTAGCCGACCGCGGTGGTGTACACACCCGGGACCTGCCAGAAGATCTCCTCGATCCCCCAGAAACAGCCGCCCGCCAGGATCACCGCGGACAACCGGCCGTCGAAGGCACCGATGCCGCCATGGGCGTACGAGCCGTCGGCCTCCGGTCGTCCGCGCATCGGGTTGTGCAGGACCAGATGGTCGCCGGGAACAGTGATCTCGGTGTCGCGCCCAGGCAGTGCGGAATCGGCCGCGATGAGTTCCTGCTTGTGTGAACTGGCAGCAAAGAGCTGGTCAAGCCAAGACATGCGGCAAGTCTACGCGCGCCGCCGACCCTGTCCGAGTTCTCCGAATTGAGTCAACCGTCCCAGTCTGACTATGATGGCGATCACATCCTGATTTGTGATACCCGTCACTGTCGGTCGACGGTCCGCCGGACCCCGGAGACGCCGATGGTGAAGCCGATCCGCTGACGAGGGGCGACAATGGCGACGCACGCGACCGGAGACTTCCGGAGCGCAGGCCGGACTCCCCGCGGCGCCCCGCGCGCCAACTACGACGTGGCGAGAAGCTGCCGCGCGATCGGGTTGAGCATCGTCGCCCTGCTCGCCGTCTTCGTCGCACTCATGCTGATCTGAGCGGATTCGGACATCTCGCCCGCGCACCACGGTGCCGCCGCGGCACGGTTGACCTTCAACCGCACTTGATATTTCTTGTGGCCTCTTTGTTGCAATCACCCATGGTGTGCGGAAGGGTGGAAGCATCCGCGTGGCGCCGACCCGGTCGGCGCACCCACGTGTGAAACAGGGAAACGAAAGCACCTCAGAGAGGAACATCGTGGCTGAATACACCTTGCCGGATCTGGATTACGACTACGCGGCACTGGAGCCGCACATCTCCGGCAGGATCATGGAGCTCCACCACAGCAAGCACCACGCGACCTACGTCAAGGGCGCCAACGACACCCTGGAGAAGCTGGCCGCGGCCCGCGAGGACGACAGCATCGCCGGCAAGGTCTACGGGCTCTCGGCCACGCTGTCCTTCCACCTGGGCGGCCACACCAACCACTCGATCTTCTGGAAGAACCTGTCGCCCAACGGCGGTGGCGAGCCCGAGGGTGACCTCGCCGCGGCGATCACCGAGCAGTTCGGTGGCTTCGACAAGTTCAAGGCCCACTTCACCGCCGCCGCCACCACCCTGCAGGGTTCGGGCTGGGCGATCCTGGGCTACGACACCATCGGCGGCAAGCTGGTCATCCTGCAGCTGACCGATCAGAGCGGCAACATCCCCGCCGCGATCATCCCGGTCGTCATGCTCGACATGTGGGAGCACGCCTTCTACCTCGACTACCAGAACGTCAAGCCGGACTACGTCAAGGCTTGGTGGAACGTGGTCAACTGGGCCGACGCCGGTGAGCGTTACGGTCGCGCGAAGACCCAGGGCAGCGGACTCGTCGTGCCTGCCTGATCCTGGTTCGCCAGACATCAACGGCGCCGGTCACCTTCGGGTGGCCGGCGCCGTTTCTTGCCCTTCGAGGCTCGCTTCGCTCGCACCTCAGGGAGCGAGGGGTTGGCTTCGCTCGCACCTCAGGGAGCGGGGGTTGGCTTCGCTCGCACCTCAGGGAGCGGGGTCTAGAGAATCAGCGTCACCGCGACGGCCACGCCGCAGGCGGCGGCGATCACGATGAGCGCCAACAGATCTGCGCGTCCCGGGCGGGCCGGATGAGCCGTGAGCCGGCCGGTGCCACCGCGTGCGGTGATCGCCTCGGCCATCTCCGCGCTGCGGCGGAGCGCCGACGACATGGCCGCGGTGATGAGATCCATGATCCCCATCTCCGCCGACGGGTGGTCGCTGCGCCCCTTCGCCGTCGGGCGCAGCTTGTGAGCCGCGCGCAACATGCGCAACTCCTCGATCAACAGCGGAAGACCCCTGAGACACAACGCGATCGCGACCGCCCATTCGTCGACCGGTAGCCGGAGGCGACGCAGTGGGCGCATCAGCCGCGCGAGCGCGGGCGCGACGTCGGCCATCGGGGTGGTCCAGATGACGAGGATCGAACTCGCGACGAGGACGAGCGCGAGGGTGACGGCACGCAGGAAGATCAGCGCCCCGTGCAGGCCGGCGAAGGAGACGTTGAACGCGACGCCGATACCGATCAGGCCCCAGAACCACCAGGGCGGACGCGGGATGGCACCCAACGGGATCCCGGCGACCAGAGCGGTGAGGACGACGATCGCGGCCACCATCCCCAGTGCCGGCCACGACGGCAGCACCCAGGTCATGACGCCGAGGATCAGCACGATCACCAGCTTGGTTCCCGCCCACAGTCGGTGGACGAAGGAATCGCCGGGGACCTGCCGCAACGGGACCGTGCGCATTGTCATGGGGCACCTCCGTCCCAGCCGGACGGCTGATCCGCGTTCTGATGGGTGTCGGGCAGCAACCGTCCGTCGACGAGCCGAACCCGGCGGGTGCACACAGAGTCCAGTGATTCGAAGTCGTGCGAGATGATCACGATCGTCATGCCCTCGGCGCGCAGACGGGCGAGGAGGGCGACGATCTCTTCACGGGCCAACGGATCGAGACCGGCGAGGGGCTCGTCGAGCACGAGCATGTCGGGGTGGCGCGCGATGAGCCCGGCCAGCACGACGCGACGCATCTGGCCGCCCGACAGGGAATCGACCTTGGTGGCCGCCATCTGCCGTGGCAACCCGACGAGTTCGAGGACACGGGCGACCTCTGCGGTGCCGACCTTCTCGCCACCGGCCGCCATGATCTCGTCGGCGACCGTGACCTTCTGTAGCTGCAGACGCGCGTGCTGGAAGCCGAGCCCGATCGCGCCGACATGATCACTGACGGGCTCCCCGGCGTCGAAACCCGCTGCCGGAGTGAACTTTCCGGCTGTGCCGAGCAGGTGGCAGGTGCCGGTTCGCGGTGACAGGAGTCCCGTCATGATCCAGGCGAGGGTCGTCTTGCCCGACCCGTTGCCGCCGACGATGAGCAACCCCTCGCCGCGGTACACGGTCAAGGTGATGTCGGTGAGGGCGACGACCTCCCAGGGCGATCCGGGCAGGTGCGCGTAGCCCACGTGATCGAGCACCAGCAGCGGCCCACCGATGTGTGGTCCGGGCGACGCGAGAGATGTCGCGGACTCGGTCGGCGAGAGATGGTCGAGGTCGGCGTGCGGGTCCGGCATCCAGTGCGGCGGATGAGGAACCACGCGACCGCCCTCGAGGTGGATGACACGGTCGGCGGCCGCGGCCTCGCTGCCGCGGTGGGTGATCAGCACGACCGCGATCCCGCGACGGGCAGGCAACGACGCAAGCAGGTGGAGGAGTTGCCCGCGCCCCTCCGGGTCGACCATCGAGGTGACCTCATCGGCGATGAGCAGTTGCGGATCCCGGGCGAGGGCCGCGGCGATGGCGAGGCGCTGTTGCTGCCCACCGGACAGATCGGTGGTCTCGCGGTCGCCGAGACCACTCAGCCCGACCTCGGCGAGGAGCGCTTCGACGTCCACGTCGGCATCCGGCGGCAGACCCCACACCACGTCGTCGGCGACTCGTGACCCGAGCATCTGGATCTCCGGCCGCTGCAGGACGAGCGCGGTGCCGCCGTGGACGCCGAGCCCGGCCAGGCCCGGACGGTGGACGACGCCGCTGGTCGGGGTGCGACCGGCCAGGATCTTCGCCAGCGTCGACTTGCCCGAGCCGTTGGCGCCGACGACGGCGACGAACTCGCCGGGGTCGATGCGCAGGTCGATGTCGTGGAGGACCGGCCTCGCCTCCGGGCTGTACGCGAAACCGACGCCTTCGGCAGTGACCGGGAGCGGCGCGACGTGGGTCGCCGTGGATCCCGGACCGTCGGAGGTGAGCGTGTCCTCGCTGGGAACGTCGCGCAGCCGGGCGATCACCCCGCCGAGGATCCACCAGGCCGCGAGGAGTGAGATCGCGGTGCCCACTGTCCCGGAGATCCAGATCCACGCCCACCAATGACTGGCGATGCTGCGGCTCATCGCGTCGAGGGCCTCGCCCACGCCGTCGGTGGGTCCCCACCCGTGCAGCCATTTGGCGACGCCGTGGATGGAGTTGGTCATCGCCTCGATGGTCAGTTCGCGCAGGGGCACCAGCACGAGGAGCACCAGTACGGAGACACCGCCGAGGATCGGCGAGGCCACGAGGGTGGCCAGTCCGAGTGCTCCGACCCCACGACCACGGCGTTTGATGTCCCCGACGATCCCGCCGACCAGTGCCGAACCGAGGACGGTGGCCATCGCACCCGTACCCGCCATGGCGAAGGCGACCGCCGTCGTTGCCACCGTGGCGGTGAGAAGTGCCCGTGGCCGCGTGCGGGCTGCGATGAGGGCAAGAGGAACCGGGGCGAGCAGACCGGCCGCCTGCGCCAGCGGGATGACCGAGGCGATGACCACCGCGGCAACGGTCAGGCCACCGAAGATCGCGACGGACGCGAACTCCATGGGCCGCAGCGCAGGCGAGTTCTTCACCGGTCCAGTGTGCCTGGTGTCCACCCCTGCCCCGGGCGCGGCCATCGGCGATGGCACCTGGCCGTCGGTCGATCACATGTAAACGAACCGTCACAAGACGGTGGTTCGGGTTGTCCGTTTCGCGCCCGCGGTGGATTCTTTTCACACCGGTGGTCTTCGACGGACCCGGGTCCCGATGACCAGGTCCCCCACCCGAATCGGAGGGAGGACACGATGCAGCCGATTCCGATCGGACTCACCCCGTTCCAGCACGAAGGCAAGCTGAACGGCATCCTCATCTCCGGTCGCTGGCCGGAATCCACCCTGGAATGGACGCAGACCCTCGTCGGCTCGGTACGGATCGCTTGCCGGCCGGGTTTCCTCCCGACGACGACGATCTTCGGCGTCGTCGAGCAGCGCCCGGCCCGGGGCGGCGAGAACACGGTCGGGATGATGGTCGCGATCGGGAACGTCATCGACGACAGCTTCGTCGAAGCGGGCAGGTTCCTGAACAATCCCCCGGCCCTGGTGATGCTGCACCCGCCGTCGCAGACACGTCCGTCACTTCCGGAATGCTCGGAGGTCGCGTCCGGCTGCGTCCTGCTGCCCGGACTCCCCGAACTCGGACTCGAGCATCGAGCCGGGTGGGCGGAGGCGGAGGCCGACGGGACGGTCGTGAATCTCCGCAACGAGGTCGGTATCGACCCCAATGCCGATCCCGACACCGCCGTGCTCGCCATGCTTCTCGCAGCTTAGACACCCCGAGGCACCCCGAAGGTTCTCCGCAGGGCTCCCGCACGCCGGTTTCCGGGTCCCCGAACAGTTCTTTTTGTGCCCCCGACCTGCACAGATGCGGGTTACTGATGAGTTGCATTCGCCAGTTAGGTCTCACTAACCTGGCGTTCGTGATTGCTGCCCTGCTCCTGAGTTTCGGCGTGATCTTCGTCGCCGAACTGGGCGACAAATCACAGCTGATGGCCATGACGTACGCCCTGCGTTACCGCTGGTGGGTCGTCATCCTCGCCATCACCGTCGCCACCACCGCGGTCCATGCCGTCTCGGTGTTCTTCGGTCATTTCCTCGGAATGTCGCTGCCCACCGATCTGATGTCGGTCCTGGCCGGCCTCGCCATGCTCGCCTTCGGCCTGTGGACGGTCTACGGCGACCGCCTCGACGACGAGGAGCGGAACCGTGCGAGCCGGGTCGGCGCGTCGGTGTTCCTCGCCGTGATGTCGGCCTTCTTCCTCGCCGAACTCGGCGACAAGACGATGCTGGCCACCATCACGATCGCCACCGACCACGATTGGCTCGGCGTGTGGATCGGTTCGACGGTCGGCATGGTCGCCGCGGATGCCCTGGCGATCGGCGTGGGCGTACTTCTCGGCAAGCACCTCCCCGAACGCGTCATCGCGATCGGTGCGGCCGTGCTGTTCTTCGGTTTCGCGGTGTGGCTAACCGCATCCGGTCTCGTCGGTGCGTCGACTCCGATGATCGCTGCGACGATCACCGCCGCGGTCGTCATCACCGGTGTGGGCGCGTTCCTCATCCAGCGCGACCGGCGGCTCCGCGGCGCCGACGACGAGAACGCCGAACCAGCCACTCCCGAGCGTTCGCTCGGTCGTCACGAGGGCTGAGCGCGGGGGCTCCACAACCTCTGACTATCGTGAACGTGCACCCTGCGCCGGTGCACGTCGTCCACTTCATCGGGACACGGGTCCGGCGGCAATCGGTACCGCGAAAGGACTATTCAACCCATGGACGTTTCAGGCGCTTCCGTTCTGGTCACCGGCGGGGCATCGGGCCTCGGCGCAGCCACCGCCCGTCGCTTCGCCGCCGCAGGCGCTCAGGTCTTCGGCCTCGACCTGCAGGACTCGATCGACAAGGCGGCCCCCACCGACGGCGTCACCCTGATCCCCGCCGACGTCACCGACGAAGCACAGGTCCAGGGCGCGATCGACACCATCGCCGAGTCGGGCGCACCGCTGCGCGTCGCCGTCAACTGCGCAGGCGTCGGCTGGGCCGCACGCATCCTCGGCAAGGACGGCCCGCACGACCTCGGCCTGTTCCGCAAGGTCATCGACATCAACCTGGTCGGCACCTTCAACGTCATGCGGCTGGCCGCCAACCGCATGTCGGAGCAATCCACGATCGACGGTGACGGCCAGCGCGGCGTCATCATCAACACCGCATCGGTGGCGGCCTTCGAGGGCCAGATCGGTCAGATCGCATACGCCGCGTCGAAGGGTGGCGTCCACGCGATGACCATCTCGGCTGCACGCGACCTCGCCCGCATCGGCGTGCGCGTCTGCACCATCGCGCCCGGCACGATCAGCACCCCGATGCTCGCCGGCGTCACCCCCGAGTTCCAGAAGACCCTGGCCGAGGCGATCCCGTTCCCGCAGCGTCTCGGCGAGCCCGACGAGTACGCACAGCTCGCCGAGTTCATCGTCGAGCACAACTACCTCAACGGCGAGACCATCCGGATGGACGGCGCGATCCGGATGGCTCCGCGCTAGTCCGGAGGCCTTGCACTAGGCGGCCGGCTCCTGGTGACCACCTGCGGGAATGTGGGTGGCCTCCGAGAGCCTGAGCGCAGTGGACAACCTGATCAGCGGTGCGGCATCCGCTTCCAGACCCTCGCCGTCGGCGGGGGCGAGGTCGCGGACCGCGCCGCTGGTTTTTTCGGCGGCCTCGGGCGACGTCATCCCGTCGATGGCCGCGCGCAGCATCCTGGCCTGGACCCCGACCTCCGCGTAGTCGAACGCCACCGACAGGTGCGGGCTGATCTGGGTCAGCGCGTCTCGGGTCTCGACGACCCGCCGGTGCAGTCGCGTCGTCGGCGACAGCGGGCCGGGATCGGGTAGGACGACCTCGGGTACCGCGTCGGTGACCAGGCGCCACAGGGGCAGGAGTTCGATGTCGAGTCGTCGGCGACGCCGGTTCGCGAGGAAGGTCTGCACCCGCGCATAGACCATGGGGTAGCTGATCCCGGCGAGGAAGATGACGATTCCCAGGATCGCGACGACACGGTTGGTCGTCACCAGCCACGGTGAGCGCACCACGTTGGTCGCCGACACGATCACGAACACGATCTGCCCCACGGCGCTGAGCGCCAGCAGTCCCAGCCCGCCGATCAGCAGACCCAGTGAGACACGCAGATAGCCGTCGGCTGTGGCGTAGAATTTGCGGACGCTGTTGACGCACGCGGCGAATCCGTAGGTGAGATATCCGCTGGCGATCAGTATGAAGAGGGCGAAACCCCAGTTCTGCACCGTCCACTCACTGATGGTCGCGGTACGGATCTCGACCGGGATGACCAGCATCGTGACCTGTAGCCCGACGAGCGAGGCGACGAGGGGCAGGGCCTCCCACCCGGCGCGGCGTTCGCGGCTCACGCGATCCGGGAAGAAGAACACGATGACGAGTGCGGCCACCCCGATCGCCAGAAGTGCGTAGAACGCCACCCGCGACAGACCCGGGAAGCCGTTGTCGTCGAGAGCGGCCGACACCGACTCGTCGACGACGACGAATGCCACCGTCAGCGAGGCGACCGCCACCATCATCGCGAGCGGCTGGAGCCCCCAGCCGGCACGCCGGATCTGATCCAGGCGCCAGCAGAAGGCGAAGGCGAAGACGGCCGCGGCGATCGCGTTGACCACCCCGACGCCGACGTCGATGTTCTGGGAGAAGGCAGTGAACGTCACGGCGCTTTCACCCGCACTGATCACAACCACCCGCGGTGACCGCCCAGGAGTCGCTGAAGTCCGCGTAGTTCATCGTGCGACGCCGTGCTGCCGACTCCGGTGCCGGCTTCCTCTGCCCACGCCAGGATCATCGACGCGAGCATCTCCGCTTCCCACTCGCGAGCGTCCGAGTAGCAGGTACGACGAAGCGCTGCGGCGGACTCGTCGCGGGTGAGCGCTGCCAGACCTTCGGCCGACACCTCGCCGAGGATCTGATGGCCGGCGATGAGATGACCGAACTCGTGGATGACGATCTGGTCCCGGTGGAGTCTGGACGTGTTCGCCTGATGGAAGAAGTAGTCCGCGTCGGCCGCGGCCAGCCAGATGCCGTTGGGAACCCCGGTCGGCAGAGGGTGGGCGATCAGGCGAATCGGACGTCCCCGACGCTCGCCGTACCGATCACACAGCTGTGTGACGTCGAGAGGGAGATCGAGATCGAGCCCCTTCAACGAGGTGCGACACAGCGCCCGCAATGCGCGTTCTGATCGACGCATGCCGTCAATCGAACCATGAGCTCGCACAACGAGGCGATTCGTGTCCACGAAACCAAGGGCCCGCTGCGTTTTCCCAGTTCACACGGCGTCCGAACTCTCCAGGCCGACACCCCACGGCCCGTGATCGTCAGTGACACTCGTGATCGGTGAGAACCCGGATATGCGGATCCTTTAGACGATCTCAGTCCTCGCCCGAGTCTCCCACCACCCGCAGACGCGAGTCGGCCGACGGCTTCTCGTCGCTGAGCCCTGCCGCGATGACGTCCGGCGGATCCTTCGGCAGACCCTGCTGCTCGCGCAGGACCTTGATCAGTTCGTTCACCACGGTGACCGAATCGCTCGAGAGCCCCGCCAGACGGAATGCTGCCAACTGAACGTTGGTGTCCGCCTGCAGCCGCATGAGATCGATTTCGTCGCGAGTGCGCTGCGCGGCCCGATCCTCGAGGAAGTAATGCACGTCGACACCGAATGCGGCCGCGATTCCCTCGACGGTTCGGAACGACGGGGACTTCGCTTTCCCCGATCGCAGCTGACTCAGATACGACTCGCCGAGACGGAATCCCCGCTCCGTCGACCTCGCCGCGATCGCCTTGGCACTGTATGCCCTCCCGTTCGGACCGGGAACGGTCCGAAACAGCTCCTCGAGTCGCCGGGCGAACAGCCCCGGATCGAGTGCATCCGATTCCTTCGTTCTCGAACGATCGGAGTCGGTGCGTCCGGTGTCGCCCATAGGCTTCTCCGCCCCTCCTGCAGTCATGACCATCTTCTCCGAGACGCAAAACTTGAATTTGCAAACATTAAAGCCCGCTGTACACGGCCATCGCAATGACCGGTACGGTCAGAAGGTACCGGAACGCGGCCCACGATGCGTATCACCTGTGGTGATGCTGTAACGAACGTTAGTGTGGCGTTCTTCACATTCTTGGGGGTCACACGTTGCCGACACGCTCACGGCAGATGAATGTTTGTCCTCGCTGCGGTCCACATGACCCATTGACGCCGGCTGTCGCACCCGCGAACCTCGCCACCGACTGTACGCCTGGGAAACCACGATGACCCACCGTCTGCCGACGCCCCGACGCGACCGCCGACGGCGCCGCTCCCTCGCATCCCTGCTCGCCGCCATCGCGGTGATCGCGCTCGTCGCGCTTGCGCCCGGCGTCGCGTCGACCAGCCCGGTCGGGTCGGGAGGCACCGAATCTGACGCCGCGGAATCAGACGCGGCGGGATCGGACTCGGTCGGATCCGGGAGTACCGGTGTGGGCGGCTACGGCACCGACACCACCGATGACACCGGCAACACCGCCGACGCGGATGATGACGCAGCGGATGGTGCCCCCGACCCGTCGCCGTCCGGCAATCGGGGCCCCGGAGGTTCCTGGCATCACGGTGACGGGCATGGGCACGGTGACCACGGGCACGGACCGACCCCTTCGGGAACCGGCACCTCCACCAGCCCGAACACCTCCACCAGCCCGAGCACCTCCACCGACCCGAGCACCTCAACCGAGAGCTCGTCGACGACCAGCGCGGATACCGAGACCTCCACAACCGGGGTCTGGGTACCGTTTCCGCCGGTGACCGGTCCGCCGAACGTGCCGGCCCCGACCCTGCCGCCGGTCGCGTCGAACCCTCCGCGCTCCGGCGAGGGGAACCCTCCCTCCCCCGCTCAGGTCCCGACCGTTCCCGCGCCCAGCGGATCACCCGCGCCGACGGCACCTGCCGCCTCGGTTCCGGGACCTCCCCCGGCGCCTGGTGCGCCCGCAACCGGCGGGTCCGCAGCGGAGTCCCGCGCCGAATCCGACGCTTCCGGCGCTTCTGCCGCCGACGAGTCAACCGTCCTCATGGCGAGCCCGCAGGGGCCGTCCGGTCCTCAGGCCCTGCCCGGCGCATCCTCCGACACCGTCCTGACCAGCGTGAAGAAGTTCCTGATCGGTGTCGCCCCCGGTGGATTGTTGCTGCTCGGGGCGGTCGCGCTGTTCGGCAGCGGATCGTTCCTGGACTCGCTGCGGTCACTGCGCTCCTGACGCCGCCCGGTCCTCGGTTCCGAGATCTCAGTACCGGGCCAGCAGGTCCCGCTCGTGCGGGATCTCGTCGACGGCACGTCCGGAGATCCACTCGCGGAGCACCTTCGTGGCCCGGACGTCGTCCTCGTTGTACTCGAGCAGCCGCTGCCGCTGACCGACGTCGGGACGTCCGCCGCCGAGCGCGACCGCGGCGCGATACCACTCCATCGACGCCTCACCGCTGGCGTCGTCGTCGCGCCAGGCGAATCCGGCGACGGGAGCGACGCGCTTCAACCCTTTGCCGCGGGGACAGATGAAGTTGTCGCCGACCGCCTCGTAGATGTCGACCCACTCCTCGGATGCGATGAACGCCTCCACCTCCCGCCGGGTCGGGATACCGGGTTCGCCGGCGAATCGGTCGGCCGAACCCAGCAGCCAGCGATTCTCGGCCTGCTGCGAGTAGCAGTACGCCGCGAACGTCTTCCCGGTCTCGCGGGCGGCCACCCGTTCGGCGGTCAGCCACGCCCAGAACTCCGCGAACGACCTCGCCTCGTCGCGCGTGGGCAGCGGGTCCCAGGTGACGAACGGCCGGTAGACCACCGGTTCGTCGGGCGCGGTGGTGTCGGTACGCAGCGTGCCCCACAGGTAGGCGCCGTGTTCGCCGAAGCTCTCCATGTCGACGTCGACCTCGATGTCGGCGCGATGCACCCGCGGGGTGTCGCGGCGCCGGACGAGTTCGGTTCCGGTCAGCCAGGCGATCGCACCGATCACCGCATCGTCGAAACGTGCACTGCCCGGCCAGTTCTCCGGCGGGGCCCCGCATTGTGCGGCGAGCTGGTCGATCGTGGTGATGCCCGCCTCGACGAGTGCGGTCCCCTGATTACCCGTGGCGACGAGCGAGACGTCGCGGCGGGCCTCGAGTTCCGGACCGCACTTCACCCACCAGGGGCACGAGCGGCACTCGGCGACGCGCCGTGGTTCGGTCGGCACCTGCTGCGCGGCAATGGCCCGACGCCGGTCCAGGACCTCGGTGTAATCGTCGAGCATGCCGCCGGTGTCGTGCACGACGATGCAGTCGGCGTCGACGCCGATCACGCCGCCGCGCAGGTCGCCGGTCTGCGACGACGGGGCGCGACCGATCTCGACCAGCATCGCGGTCAACTGGGCGAGGCGCAGGTTGTCGCGACGGTTGGGCCGTGCGGTGCGGTACGGGTCGGGCGAGGGCGCCCACCCCCACAACGGGCTGGTGACCAGCGACGGCGGACGGCCCGGGTCGGGGGCGGACTTCACGGGCTGGGTGATCCGGTGGTTGACGACGATGACGGGGACGTAGCCGTCGCCCACTCTCACCAGGAGTTCGGCATGACCGCGTCGCCCGTGTTCGATGTCGGTGGGCAGCGCCGCATTCCAGATCCACGCGACGTTCGCGTCGCACGCCTTCAGGGTGGCCGCGACCCGCTCCGCCGCCCTCGACTCCGCGTCGATCACCACGAACGCGCCGGGCTGATCACTGTGGATGCCGCGGAGGAGTTCGCGGACCGCGGCCCGATGATCGGCCGCGGCCTCCTTGCGTCGCTGCACGCCGGGCGGGTCGGGTTCGGAGCCGGGACGCCCCTCGTGACCGAAGTCGAGGGCGACCCGGTGCTCGCAACCCGCGAGATCGCGCGGCGACAACACCACAGAGGCCACGCCATCCCTTTCTCGGCTCGAGCGGTCGGACGCGTGGCCCCACCGGACCACGTGTCATGCTTGTACTTGTTACCACGCCCGCAGCGGTCCACTCGGCAGCAGCGAAAGGTCATTCGATGGGTTTGTTCTCCTCCGACGGTAGGTCGCGGGCTCAACGCCGCGCAGAGGCCAAGGCTCTCAAGGCAAAAGCCAAGATCGAGGCGAAGTTCGACGCCAAGCACCGGCGGAAGGAACTGAAAGCTCGTCGCAAGACCGAGCACAAGTACCTCCAGAAGGACCTTAAGGCCGAACGCAAGACCGCCCGGCAGTTGGCGAAGGCTCAGGAGAAGGTGGTCAAGGCCGAGACGAAGAAGGTGAGTGCCGAGGCCAAGGCGGCCGCGGACGCCAAGATCCTCAGCCCGGCCAGCGTCAAGCGCTACCTCACGGTCGCGCGCCTCGTGGCCCCCATCGCAGTCCCCATCGCCTATCGCGCCGCGGTCGCCGGTCGTGCGCAGATCTCGGCGCTGCAGGCCGGCCGCGCAGGCGTTTCGCCAGAAGTGTTGCGTCAGTTCAGCGGTCACGGCGCGGCGCTGTCCGCCCGGATCGCGACGACACGGACCGCGCTGGAGAAGGTCGTCGCGCAGGACACCAGCGCCGATGCCAAGGACTTCGTCGCCGCGATGACCCAGCGCCTCGACAACCTCGACATCGCGGTCGGCACCGCCGAGACCATGTCCGCCGCACAGCGCCGGACGGCCCACCAGTCCATCGACGACGAACTGGTTGCCATCGACGCCGACATCCTCGCGCGGTTGGGCGTTCGTTCCTGACGCAGGCGGAGGCGGTGGCCTTCGACCCTCGCCGGAGGCGGGTGCGCACCCACTAGGATGGGTTCCACGCGTCGCGTGGGGGATCTTCCTTGTGCGTACGCTCGGAGGACACACGCAAGGGAGCGCCGTATGACCGAGCAGGAGCCGAACGTCACGCCGTCCGACGGCGACGCGAACAACGACGAGCCGACCCTGTTTCCCATGACTCCCCCGGAGGCCGACTCCGGGGCTGCCGAATCGTCACCGGCCCCCGCCGAGAAGGCGCCCCCGAAGAAGCCCGCACCCAAGAAGACGCCGGGCAAGAAGGCGGCGCCGGAGCGAGCCGCGGCCGAGTCCGGTGGCGACAGACTGCCATCGAAGAAGGCCGCCAAGAAGGCTCCCGCGAAGAAGACCCCGGCGGCCAAGAAGGCCTCGGGTGCCGGTCCCGCCAAGAAGGCACCTGCGAAGAAGGCGCCGGCCAAGAAGGCACCACCGAGGTCGGCACCCCCCGTCGCCGATGTGCCTGCCGCCGCCCCGGCCGCGCCTCCTGCTCCGCCGGTCACCTCCACACCGCCTCCGACGTCCGTCCCGGCGCACCCGCCGGTCGATGTCGTCGCCGAATCCGATGCTGCCCGGGCCACTTTCGCACAGTTGCGGTCCGGCGCGCCCACCGAACCGCCGACGACCAACCTCACCCCCGCCTACGCGGGACTGGCGGCGGTCGTGGCGATGCTGGTGTTCGTCATCCTGCGTCGCGTCCTGCGCTGATCGCTACCGCGGCGGCGGCGAGACCTCCACGCCACCCGACTCGTGCTCGGGTCCGGCGTTGGGATGGTCGGCGGGCAGCCGGCCGCGGAAGCGCGCGGCTTCGCTGACGGCGGGCTCTCCACCCTTCGAGTGCGGCGGCCGGTGGTACGGACCCGGCTTCGGGCGCGGTTTGCCACCGGGAAGTGCCAGACGTGCGATGGTCCGGTGCACCTGGCCCCACTGTTGACCGAAAGGTCCTGTGTTGTAAGGCAATCCGTAGCGCTCGCAGATGTCCTTCACCTTGGGGGCGACCTCCGAGTACCGGGTACTCGGCATGTCCGGGTACAGGTGGTGCTCCACCTGGTAGCCGAGGTTGCCGCTGATGATGTGGAACAGAGGGCTGCCGTCGATGTTGGCCGCACCGACGAGCTGCCGGACATACCAGCCGCCCCGCGTCTCGTTCTCGACCTCTTCCTGGCTGAATGTGTACGTCTGGTCCGGGAAGTGGCCGCAGAAGATGATCGCGTGCGCCCACACGTTCCGGATGATGTTCGCGGTGAAGTTCGCGGCCAGGGTGCGCAGGAATGTGCTCTCCGCACCCGGGAGCACCTGGTCGGCGAATTTCGCGGCCGCACGCGCCCGCCGGCCACCTCGTCGTCGGATCACGTTGCCGATCCGCGAGGTCGACGGCTGCCGGATGGCGCCGCCCGTCGCTGCCTGGCTGAGCAGGAATGCGCCCGCGCTGATCGCCGGCCAGCCGAGGTAGTCCTTCACGATCTGGCGGCGCATCTTGCCCGCGATGCCCTTGAGATCCTCGACCAGTTCGGACATCGGCTTCTCACCGCGTCGGATCGCCTCGAGATCGAGATCGTGCAGCGCGACGCCCCACTCGAAGAACGCCGTGAGCAGGACGTTGTAGAACGGCTGCAGCAGATAGACCGGATGCCACTTCTGGTTCGGATCGATCCTCATGATCTCGTAGCCGAGATCCTTGTCCTTGCCACGGATGTTGGTGAAGGTGTGGTGGATGTAGTTGTGGGAGTGCTTCCATGCCTCGGCGGTGGACGCGGTGTCCCAGTCCCACACCGACGAGTGGATGTAGGGGTCGTTCATCCAATCCCACTGCCCGTGCATCACGTTGTGGCCGATCTCCATGTTCTCGAGGATCTTGGCCATACCGAGGCATGCGGTACCCGCGACCCAGGCGCCCCGCGAGCGCGAGTTGAGCAACACGATGCGCCCGAGGGCGGCGAGTTGCCGCTGGGTGGCGATGACGGTCTTGATGTAGCGACGATCGCGGTCCCCGAGGTCGCCGTAGACCTCGTCGTGGATGGCGTCGAACTCCTCGGCCAGTCGATCGATGGTTTCTTGATCGAGGTGCGCCAACGGGCTGGTCACGCGCTGTCCGGAATCGGTGGTTGTCATGTACTTCGGTCCTCCCGGTCAGAGGTCAGAGGTCTGGCGTCTGACCTTCGGTCAGAGTTCGACGTCGACGTCTCCCTCGGCGGTGTTCACACAGATGCGGATGCTCTGCCCTTCCGGCGAGCTCACCTCACCGGTGCGCAGATCGCGGATGTTCCCCTGTTTGAGAACCCCGGTGCAGGTGTGGCAGATACCGATCCGGCAGCCGAACTTCAGCTCCAGACCGTTCTCCTCCCCCGCGACGAGGATCGGCATACCCGGCTCGCAGGTGACCTCGGTGTCACTGCGGGTGAACCGGACGGTGCCGCCCTCACCCTCACCCGCATTCCCACCGATGATCGGCTGGAAACGTTCGAGGTGGATTCGGTCCCCGACGCCTTCGGATTCCCAGTGTTCGACGAGACTGTCGAGCAACTCTCGCGGACCCGAACACATCGCCTCTCGCTCGCGCCAGTCCGGGCAGAGTTCGTCGAGGTCGGTGGCCTTGATCCGCCCGTCCCGACCGGTGATGCGCAACGTCAGGTCGAACCCGTCGTGCCGGTCGTCCATCGACTCGAGATCGGCCCGGAACATCACCTGGTCGTCACTGTGCGCCGAGTGGATGGCCACCACGTCGTCGACCCGATCGCGATGATCGAGGTCGCGCAGCATGCTCATGATCGGGGTGATGCCGCTGCCGGCGCTGATGAACAACATCTTCTCCGGCAGCGGATCGGGCAGCGTGAACACGCCTTCGATCTCGCCGAGCCGGACGATCTCACCCGGCCGGATGCCATGGACGAGGTAGGGCGAGACCTTTCCCTCCTCGACCAGCTTCGGCGTCACGCTGATCAGGCCGTCGCGCGGATGCGGGTCGGAGGTCAACGAGTAAGCGCGCCAATGGAACACCCCGTCGATGACCACCCCGAGACGCACATACTGTCCCGGTTGATGCCCCGGCCACTCATAACCCGGTTTGATCCACACCGTGGCCGCGTCCGCACCTTCGGGTCGTACCTCGACGACCCGGCCGCGGAGTTCCCGAGTGGTCCAGAGCGGGTTGATCAGCTCCAGGTAATCGTCGGGGTGCAGGGGATTGAACAGGTGCCGGATCGCGCCGAGAAACCCTCGTCGCAACGGCGACACCCGGGGAGTCGCGCCGCGTTCAGCCATGGGATGGGGTGGGTCGGGAATCGATCAGTGTCACGAGACCTCACAAGGGGTCGTCGGTCGTCTCTTGTGCCTACGCGCTGCTACATAGTCACCGTTCGAGCTGTCTGTTTCGACCATACGGCGTCGGGCATCACCGGAGGGGCCGGTCGCTCGGATCCGGTCTCTGCTGAATTGTCGGTCACCAAAGGTGCAGGTCGCTGCGATGTCGGTTGTTCACTTCGGCAACATTCCGGATGCGAACAGTGACGGAGGGTTATGCCCCGTCGCGCACGGCGGCAGTGTTCGCCCGGGACATGATCGCCGCCGCGACCTGGTCGGGCCAGGATTCCGGCAGCCAGTGGTCGGCGCCGGTAAGGACCAGAAAGTCGTACGGCGCATCGACCCACCCCGAGCAGAGTCGGGCGCCGGCCCCGCCCAGAGCCGGGTCGTGGTCGCCCCAGACGTATGTCGTCGGCACCTTCACCCGCGCGGGTGCCGACCGCTTGTCCGGCAGGAACATCGCCCGATACCAACCCAACGCTCCGGGCAGCGCGCCGTACTCCGCGATCTCGGCGGCGACCCGCGAGGCGAATGGTTCCGGAAGCCCCATCTGCACACCGAAATCCGGCCGCGAGGTCATCAGCCGGCCGAGTACTTTCTCGGGCAGCGCCGGGATCTGGAACACCAGCATGTACCAGGAACGAAGAATCTGACCACGCGGCATCGCCTGCATGAACGCCCCCGGATGCGGAACCGACAGCGCGGTCAGCGTTCGCACGCGATCGGGGTGATGAGCCGCGAGTGTCCACGCCACCGCCGCGCCCCAGTCATGTCCGACGATGTGCGCGTCATCGATATCCCCGGCGTCGAGCATGGCCACGATGTCTGCCACCAGCTCGGCCTGCATGTAGTCGCGCCGCCCGGTGGGTCGAGCCCCCGGCGAGTAGCCGCGCTGATCCGGGGCGATCGTGCGAAAACCTCTGTCGTGCAGGAGCGGAGCGACGAGATCCCACGAACCGGCACGTTGCGGGAAGCCGTGCAGCAAGACGATCGGCTCCCCCTCGAGCGGACCGGCGTCGATCACGTCGAAGGTGTACGGACCGCGCTGGAAGGTCGTCAACCGCGTCGTTCGCACGTGTCAGCCCGCCCAGCGCACCCGCAGGATCCGATCCGACCCGTCCCCGTCGCTCGTGGTCAAGACCAGCGAACCATCGGGCGCCACGGCCGCACCGCGCAACCGGCCGTGCACTTTCTCGAGCGCCTCGGTCTTCGAGACCACGCGGCGACCGTCCTCGGAGAGCTTGAGGAAGACCAGCCGCTGCCCCTTCAGTGCGGTCACCACCAGCCCGCCGCTGTAGGGTCCCCAACCGCTGTCCGGCAGGAACGCGATGCCCGGCGTCGCGATCGTCGGCGCGCCCGAACTCCACACCGGACCGATGGCGCCGGGGACCCGTACGGCGTCGGTCATGGGCACCGACTCGTCGTAGATCAGGGGGGTGCGGTCCGGGCGGTAACCGTAGTTGCCTCCCGCGACGATGAGGTTCAGCTCGTCGTCCCGACTCGTGCCCTGTTCGATCCCATAGACCCGACCGCTGCCCGGAGCGACCGCGACGCCCTGCACGTTCCGATGACCGAGGCTGTACACCGGGCTGCGCGGATCCGGATTCCCCGGCGCCGGCCTCCCGTCGAGGCCGATGTGCAAGACCTTGCCGCCCAGCGACTTCCGGTCCTGCGCTACCGACGGGATACCGGAGTCACCGGTACCGACCCAGATACTGTCGGCGGTCACGGCCAGGCCACAACCGGCACGACTGCCCGAGGAGTTGACCGGGATACCGCTGAGCAGGGTCCGTTCCCGAACCATCCGCGTCCAGTCCGCGCTGACGCGCCACGAGACCACCCTGGTGGTCTGGCCCGTCTGCGGCGCCGGAATGGGCGCACCGGCAAGCGGTTCGGGCACGGCGAACGCGCCGGGCACCGTGTACTCCGCCTGACAGGAGTACACGCGCCGGTTGTCGGAGAAGCGAGGATCGAGGGCGAGTCCCATCAGGCCGGCCTCGTTGACCGCGAAGATCTTCGACAGGTCGGCGTTGACGTTCACCCGCTGTCCGCCGGGGCGCACCGCGACGAATCGTCCCGCGCGTTCACCGGTGAGCACCGTGCCGTCGGGCGCGACGACCGCACCCCACGGTATGGTCAGTCCGCCGGCGACAGTCGTGACCTGCAGCGGCGCCTGGGCATGTGCCGCCGGGGCCGCGACGAACATCCCGGCGACCGCAGCCGCCGACGCGGTGATCGCCACGAGCCCGCGGGCCGATGTTCGGATGAGTGTCCTGCGTTCACGACGTATCGGGGTCACAGGAGTCACGGTAACCACGACCCGGTGCCGGGTCGTGGCGAAACGGCGAGATCGAGATCTAGCGGCCGGGTAGATACTTCAGCGCGCGGACCGCCGTCGGCGTGATCGCCCGGTAGATGTTCTTGGGCACCAACGGGGCGCGGTCGATGCCGATGAAGCGCTGCTCGGCGATCGTCTGTGCCTCGGTGTACTTGAGCAGGCCCTCTTCGCCGTGGCGTCGGCCCACTCCGGAGATGCCCATGCCACCCATCGGTGCGGCGGTCGAGGCCCAGGCGGCGGCGTAGCCCTCGTTGATGTTGACGGTGCCGGCCCGCAGTCGTTCGGCGACGGCCTGCGCCTCGGCGCTGCTGCCCGCGAAAACGCTTGCGTTGAGCCCGTATTCGGTGTCGTTGGCGAGCTTGACGGCCTCGTCGGTGGAGTCGACCGGATAGATCGAGACGACCGGTCCGAAGGTCTCGTTGCCGTAGCAGACCATGTCGTCGGTGACGTCGGTGAGCACCGTCGGCTCGAAGAAGAACGGGCCGAGGTCGGGGCGGCGCTTGCCGCCGGCGAGGACCTTCGCCCCCTTGGCGACGGCGTCCTGGACGTGCGCCTCGGCGGTGTCGATCTGCGCCGCCGAAGCGAGCGAGCCCATGTCGGCGGTGAAATCGTAAGTGCCCGAGAGCTTCATCATCGAGACAAATGCGGCGAACCGCTCAGCGAACTCGTCCGCGATCTGCTTGTCGACGTAGATCCGCTCGATGGAGATGCACAGCTGGCCGGAGTTGGAGAACGCCGCGCGTGCAGCCCCCTGCACGGCGTTCGCGATGTCGGCGTTCGCGGTGACGACCATGGGGTTCTTGCCGCCCAGCTCGGCGGAGAACCCGATGAGTCGCCGGCCCGCCTGTTCGGCGAGGGTTGCCCCGGTCGCCGACGAGCCGGTGAACATCACGTAGTCGGTCGAGGCCATGATCGCCTGCCCGACGACGCCGCCGGGTCCCGGCACCACGGCGTACAGCTCACGCGGAAGACCCGCCTGGTACAGCAACTCCGCGAGCGCGAGAGCACAGTACGGCGTCTGGCTGTCGGGCTTGATCACCACACCGTTGCCGGCGACGAGGGCCGCGACCGCATCGGACACGGCCAGCGTCAGCGGGTAGTTCCACGGACTGATGACGCCGATGACGCCCTTGGGCAGATGACGCACCCGGACACTGGTGGCGCCGGGCAGCATGCCCTTGACCTTGCGATCGGCGAGCAGCTTCGGGCCGTTGGTCGCGTAGTGACGCGCGGTGATCGCGACGTCGAGCACCTCTTCCTGCGCGTAGATACGGGCCTTGCCGGTCTCGGCCTGCGCGATGTCCATCAGCGACTCGGCGTTGCGATAGACCAGAGCGGAGAACTTGTCGATGACCTGGGCGCGCTCGGCCGGGGTCCGGGCGGCCCATCCCTGCTGGGCCTGCCGGGCACGGTCGACCGCGGTCTCGAGATCCTCGGCCGTCGCGACCGGGATGGTGGACATCTCGGTGCCGCTGAACGCCTCCAGCACCGGCCGGGTGGGACGGCTCGCGGCGTCGTCGATCGCGACGAGAGCACCGAGACGGGCGAAATAATCGGCGGTGGGCTTCGGCATGTCGGGCTCCTCGGTGAAGTGCCGGCTCTGGGCGGTTGGTGGGTGTTCGGTCGAGATCCGGACGATCAGCTGTCGGGGGCGACCAGCACGATGCCGTCGTCGTCGGAGTAGACGATGTCGCCCGGGTTGAAGGTCTCGCCGCCGATGGTCAGCGGAACGTCACGCTCGCCGGCGCCGGTCTTGGTGGACTTTCGCGGGTTGGTGCCCAGCGCCTTGACGCCGATCGCCATCCCGCCGATGGTCTTGGCGTCGCGGATGGCACCGTTGGCGATGATGCCCACCCAGCCGTTGGAACGGCCGAGCTCGGCGATGATGTCACCGACCAGCGCGGTGTGCACCGACGCATCACCGTCGATCACGAGCACGCCGCCCGGGTTGGACTCGCTCAGGATGGATTTGAGCAGGGCGTTGTCCTGGAAACACTTGACCGTGGTGACGCGTCCGACGAACTCGCGGTTGCCGCCGTACTGCGTGAACTGGGTGTCGCAACTACGGACATCGGCCCCGATCTCGTCCACGAGATCGGCCGTCGGGGTGAAGGTCAGCTCGCTCATGCCGACCAGTTTAGGTGTTACCGCAAGTAGCTGGTTACTCGCGGGTAGGTTCGGTTCGAACCCCTCCACGCAGACCGTCGATGATCTCCGCGACGTCGTCCGGGCGTTCGGAGACCAGGAAGTGCTTCGCGCCGGGCAGCACGACGATCTCGTCTGCCGAAAGAGTGTCCGCGTAGCGCCGTTGCTTCCATTCCCAGAAGAGCCGCCATCCGGGGATCGTCGTCGACGCCACCACCACCTCGACCGGTACGTCCGGCATCGGATTGCTGCGGCGTAGACCCCGCAGGGTCCTGTTCATCGCGCCGAAGGCCGCGTTCTCGACGAGCATCGCCAGCAGGAACGGCGGTTGCCCGAAGACCCGCTTGCTCCATCTCCGTTGCTGTTCACCGAGCCCCTCCGGAGGTGCCGGCACGACCCGTGCCCACACCTGCACGCTCGGCCATCGTCGGATGCCGACGCGGCTGGTCACCGCTCGCGCCGCACCGACCGCCCGGTGCGCGTTGCCGACCCGGAACGACAGCGGGACCAGGCGCCAGGGGACGAGCACATACGAGCCGTCGAGCACCACCACGGCCGCGGTGCGGCCGGGGTACTGCCGGGCGAACGCCTCCACGTACAGCGACGCGAGTGAATGGCCCACCACGACAACGGGTTCGTCGATCCCACGGGCATCGAGTACCGCGACCATCCGCTCGATCTCGCCGAGAAGCGTCGGATGGTGCCGACGGTCGACCGGACTCGACAACCCGTAGCCCGGCCGGTCGTACCGGATCACCCGCCACGACGCCGCAAGACGAGCGACGAGCGGGTCGAGGTCGAACCAGTTGCTGCCCAACGCCGCCATCAACAGCAGCGGAGGTCCCGACCCCTGGTCGAGCACGTGCAGCCGATGTCCGCCGACGGTGACGAACTCCCCCGGAGCTGTGTCATCGCCGGGGTCCGGCGTCGTCTCGTGCACCTGACCAGTGTGCCCGAGGTTTCGACGCGGTGGCTCGCTCCGCTCGCTACCGGCTCAACCAGCAGAAGCCGCGGCTCAGGCGTCCTGTGGCTTGGCCAGCGGGAAGGCCAGCGATTCGCGGATCGACTGACCAGTGATGAGCATGACCACACGGTCGACGCCCACCCCGAGCCCGCCCGTCGGCGGCATCGCGTACTCGAGCGCCTGCAGGAAGTCCTCGTCGAGTTCCATCGCCTCCGGGTCGCCGCCCGCCGCCAGGATCGACTGCTCGGTGAGACGCTTGCGCTGCTCCACCGGATCGGTCAGTTCGGTGTACGCGGTGCCGAGCTCCACACCCCACGCCACCAGGTCCCAGCGTTCGGCAACGCCCGGCTTGCTGCGGTGCGCGCGGGTCAGCGGCGAGGTCGACGTCGGGAAGTCGGTGTAGAACGTCGGGAAGGTCGTGCGGTCCTCGCCGAGATGCTCGTAGAGCTCGAGGACGATCTGGCCGGCATCCCAATCCGGGCGGTAGTTGATGTCGAGGCGGTGGCACACGGCCCGCAACGTCTCGACCGGGGTCTCGGGGGTGATCTCCTCACCGGCACCCTCGGAGACGACCCCGTGGACGGTCTTTACCGGCCACTCCCCCGAGATGTCCACGCGGACTTCGTTTCCGTCGGCGTCGGTGCGGATGATGACCGGTTCACCGTAGGCCGCGGTGGCCGCATTCTGGATCATCTCGCGGGTCAGGTCCAACATCTTCAGGTAATCACTGTGCGCCTCATAGGCTTCCAGGCTCGTGAACTCCGGATTGTGACTGAAGTCGACGCCCTCGTTGCGGAAGTTGCGGCCGATCTCGAACACCTTCTCCACTCCGCCGACACACAGACGCTTCAGGTAGAGCTCCGGCGCGATCCGCAGATAGAGGTCGAGGTTGTAGGCGTTGATGTGCGTCTGGAACGGGGTCGCGTTGGCGCCGCCGTGGATCTGTTGCAGCATCGGCGTCTCGACCTCCAGGAAGCCGCGCGCGGCGAGGAAGTCGCGCATCGACTTCACCACCAGGCTGCGGATCGCGAGGTTCTTCCGGCTCTCCTCGTTGATCGCGAGGTCGACGTAGCGCTGACGCACGCGCGCCTCGGGGTCGGTCAGTCCCGCCCACTTGTCCGGCAGAGGTCGCAGGCACTTGCCGTTGATCCGCCAGGCGTCGATGAGGATCGACAGTTCACCGGAACGACTGGTGCCGACGACCCCGCGGGCCTGGATGAGGTCGCCGAGGTCGACGTCGGTCCCGAAGTCGGGTGTTCCCGGGATGACCCGCGAATCCTCGACGAGCACCTGCACCTCGCCCGACCAGTCGTGTATGTCGGCGAACACGACCTTGCCGAAGTCTCGCAGGCGCGTGACGCGGCCGGCGATGGTCACGACACTGCCCGCGGGTTCGGTCCTCGCCTGCGCGACGGTGTGCGTGGGCTGGTCGGCGGGCGGATACGGATCGAATCCGCGCTCGACGAGCCGGTCCATCTTGTCGAGGCGGACCCGCACCTGTTCGGGACGGTGCACGACCGCGCCCTCGGGGGTCGCCGCCTCGGCTTCCAGTTCGGCGATCAACGCAGGTGCGTCGACGCCGGCCGGGATCGACGGCTCCCCTTCGGTGTAGTGCTTGGCCCGTCCGAACTTCGGGAGCGTGATGAACCCCTCGGCGAGAATCGCGGCCAGACCGACGCGCGGCAGGATGCGATTGTCCTCGAAGCACAGGTACCTCGACTCCCAGTCCGGCAGGTACTTGGCGTTCGACTTGTACAGCGACTCCATCTGGAAGAACCGGGAGCCGAACATCAGCACCGAGTAACCCATGCGCATGATCGGGCCGGCACCGATCTGCGGCCCCTGCTCGAAGAACGCGCGGAAGGCGGCGAAGTTGAGCGAGACCTCGGTGATGCCCAATTGCTCGGAGTTGCGGCACAACTCGGCGACCATCGTCTCCACGACACCGTTCGGTCCCTGCCGGTCCCGACGCATCAGATCGAGGGACACACCGCGTCGTCCCCAGGGGACGAACGAGAGCATGCCCACGACCTCCTCGTCGGCGGTGCCTTCACCGACGACGGCTTCGACCAGCAGGCAGTTGTCGTCGGCGCGATCGCCGATGCGCGACAACGCCATCGCGAAACCGCGTTCCTCGTCGGTGTCGCGCCAGTCGTCGGCACGCGCGACGACCTTCTCCATCTCGGACGGCCTTCCGCCGATCGAGCTTGTCGAGATCTCGCCGTGCCGGCGGATGCGTACCGTCACGCCTGCACGGCGGGTGCGGGTCACGGCCTGGCGCACGGCCTTCATCGTCGGACCGCTGAGGCTGAACTCACGCGTGTGCAGAATGGCCTCGTCACCGATGGTGAGCGACATGAAGCCCGCGGCATCGTAGGCGGCCGCACCGCGCGTGCTCGATCCGATGGACGCCGGATGCCATCCGTATTTCTCACAGAGAGTGAGGAACTCGGCGATGGCGTCGGGCCACGAATCGGGATCGCCGATCGGGTCACCGCCGGCGATCCCGACGCCCATCTCCACCCGGTAGGTGATCGCTGCCCGACCGTCGGACGAGAACACGACCGCCTTGTCTCGGCGCGTCGAGAAGTAGGCGAGCGAGTCGTCGTCGTTGAACCTCGTGATGAGGGCACGGATGAGTGCTTCGTCCTCGGCGGTCATGAGCCACCGCAGGCGTTGCGACCGGAACAACACGATAGCCGCGGCGATCAGTGCGAGGGCCCCGAACAAGCCCAGCAGACCGTTGACGAAGACGTGCGTGTGGCGACCGTCGAAGGAGGCGTCCTGATCGATGGCGCTGAAGGCGACCACCCGGTTGAACGCGTACGGCAGCCGGTCGCCACGGGTCAGAGTGTGAGGGAACGCCCACACCAGCGCCCAACCGAGCAACGTGGCGATCCCGAGTCCCACGATCAGGGTCGCGATCGCGGCCGGGATCGCGCCTCGGCGGACGCGGGTGTGGAACTGGCGATACGTGGCCACGAGGAAGACCAGCGCGGCGAGATCGATGACCAGTCCGATGTAGATGTTGGTCCGGTCCCAGGCCGTCACGTCGAGGTCGTCCTCGAGTGCCGGGATCAGGTACAGCACGTTGCCGACCATGAAGAGTACGAGGTAGATCACGCTGATCCACCAGGCGATCCGCTTGCGCGCCGACAGGGCGACCGCGATGAGGGCGAGGACGAACGCCCACGCGAAGCTCGTGTCGGGCAGCGTGATGATGTAGTCGTCGACGTAGCGCCGGGGGTCGTGGATCAGATGCCGGAGAGCCGGCAACAGGCTGGACAGCAACGCGATCGTCGCCAGGACACCGACGACGGTGCCCGCGATGTGCGGCGCATTGCGGCCGAATCCGGTAGGGCGCCTGATCTTGTCGAGGAGGACGAGGGAACGTCGGTCCGCCGCGGTGGGGGTCCGCCGGGGCGCCTCGGGATGTTCGTCGGGGCTGGACGGGTCGACCGGCGCAAGGGGGGTGTCGGTGGCCATGCGTCGACGGTAGTCGTATGCGCGGGTGCGCTCTGCACTCCACGCTGATTCGATCAAGCGGCGGCACACAACCCGGCACATATCTGCGTGGTCGTGCCGGTGTGGCCGGGTGTGCGGACACGGGGCATGATCGGGACCGTGTACGACGTGACGATCCGGGACGACTCAATCCGACTCGGCCAGTTCCTGAAACTGGCCAACCTCATCGAATCCGGCGCCGAGGCCAAAGAGGTCATCGCCGACGGCCTGGTGACCGTCAACGGCGAGGTCGAGACCCGACGCGGACGGCAACTGGCCATCGGCGATGTGATCGAGATCGGCGGAATGGGCGCCCGGGTGGCCCGGGACGAGTGATCACGACGAGTGATCACTGCGGCCTGATCACCGCGGGGATCAGGAACCTACGCCGAGGCGCCGGAGCTCGGCCGGCGTGATGAGACGTTCTGCCTCCGCGGGAAACGTCGATGAGTTGACACGACGTCCGCCGAGTCGCCCCCCGGTGAGCGAATTCAGCAATGAACCCCGGCGGGGTGAGTGAAATGTGTCAGCCAACTTCATGACCAATCACTTCCTGGTGCATTCACATTCGTTACAACGGACTCTGACTTTGACCTACTGTAGCGACAGTACTCATCGTTGTCGCCAAGGTTTTTCGTGGTTTGCACCACTCACCCCGAGCCCCGTCGACATGTGAGAGTCCACGTCTCCGGTGTCCCGGATTCGTGACTGCCGTACATGTCGACTAGATCGATCATGACACGCAGGGCGTTACGTTCCGGGTAGCGACGCGGCATCTACCAGCACCAATGCTACGCAGCGAATGCTGCGGCGTATGCCATCCACTCGGACCAAAATTCGTTCTACGGCTCGGCGGGCGCCAGCAATCCGGCGACGATGTCGTAGGCACGCCGGGCCGTCAGAGCGCCGCCGGAATCGGCGATGGCCGCCTGCATCCCGACGACACCCCAGGACAGGAACGCGATGGTCGCGGCGAAATCCTGTTCGGCGACCTCGAGTCGTCCGGCCATCTGCTCGGTGAGCAGTCGCTCGACGAGATCCCGCGTGGACCGCAGCACCATCCCGCCCGTCGAACGGCCGACGAGGATTCGATAGACCTCGGGGTACTGCTCCGCGAGTACGAGTAGTCGATGAACCGGCGCCAGACGTTCACTGTCCGGAGGCGCCGCCGGGTCCAGGGGCAACGGAACCGCGAGGACGTGCCGCCCGGCGCACCGGCGACCAGGTCGCCGGCCACACCGATCCGGTCGACGCCCTCGATGTCAGGCGCTACACCCCGGACCTGACCCGCCAGGGATTCACGTCGGTCGAGTTCCACACCATCAGGTAATCGACCGGAGCCCTCATCGGCCGAAAGCCCGATCGCGCCGGATGACCTCAGGCGAGGCCGGCGAGGAAGCGGTTGGCCCAGGTGACGGCGCTGACACCGGGATTCACCTGGAAATCGCCGTAGGTGCCGTGTGAGCCGGACTTCAGGAACCGGTTGAACGAGGTGATCTGCTCGCGGGCACGCTTGTTGCCGAGCTCCTCGACGACGGCTCCGGGTCCGCCGAGCGTGAGCAGCTCCCGAACGATCACGGCAGCCTCGGCCTGGTACTGGAGGATCTGGCTCGGCGTCGGATCGCTGGTTTCGGCCAGGTAGCCGGCGATGCGGGTGATGTAGAAGTCTCGCGGCACGTTGCAGTACATGTCCGACGGCTCGCAGAGCGTGAAGGCCCGGGGCAGCACCCACCCCATGCCGTCGAGGCGGGGACCGCCGCTGCCCTCCCCGCGCAGGGCCGGACCGACGAGGTTGTCCTTGCGCGACCGTCGGGGATCGGAGATCAGCACGACGCCGGCAACCTGACCGGGGCGGATCGCCGCACGCCCGGTGCCGATCTCCGACGCGAGGTCGCCGGCCGCGTCGGCGCCCTGGCTGTAACCGACGAGCGCGATCCGGGTTCCCGGGCAACGCTGCAGCATCTGCAGTGCCAGGCCTCGGGTGTTGGCGACGGCCTGCGCCTTCGACTTCCCGTAAACCGCCTTCTCCCACGGGAACGCGGTCGCGTCGTAGCCGACGTACTGGACCTTGGTCTCCGGACCCAGCCCGGACGTGACGGCGCTCAGGACACCCGGGCTGACCCCGTTGGCCCAGGTACCCGGAACGGCGAGGACATAGATCTTCGGGCAGCCGGCGGGCGCCGCGTCCGCGCGCGGTGCCGTCAGCCCGAACCCTCCCAAGACCGCACACAGCAGAGTGCACATGATGGCGAGGATTCGACGCATGGGCTGTCCCTTCGGTAGATGGATCGCGATGAGCCGAGTGTATGGCGGTGCCACTGGGATGTGTAGCAGAGTGAAAAGAACTCCCGCCCAACCTTGTGCGGCGGGCGGGAGTCCTCGGTTCTGGTGGCGACGGGTCAGCGCTGGGCGACCTGGGTCGGCACGATCGGGGCCGGCAGATCGGAGGCACCGGTGAGGTACTCGTCGGCGGCCGCGGCGGCCGAACGGCCCTCGGCGATCGCCCACACGATCAGCGACTGACCACGACCGGCGTCGCCGGCGACGAACACGCCGGGCCGGCCGACCGCGGCGAACTTGCTGTCGCGCTTGACGTTGCCGCGAGGGTCGTACTCGACGCCCATCTTGTCGAGGAGATCCTCACGCTCGGGGCCGACGAAGCCCATCGCCAGCAGGACCAGATCGGCCTCGAGTTCGAAATCCGAGCCCTCGACCTTCTCGAAGCGACCGTCACGCATGACCACCTCGTGGGCCCGGAGGCCGGTGACCTTGCCGTTCTCCCCGATGAACTCCTCGGTGTTGACCGAGAAGACGCGCTCGCCGCCCTCTTCGTGGGCCGACGACACGCGGTACATCAGCGGGTAGGTCGGCCAGGGGGTCGACTCGGCACGCTCGATCGGCGGCTTCGGCATGATCTCGAACTGATGGACGATCTCGGCGCCCTGCCGCAACGAGGTCCCCAGGCAGTCGGCGCCGGTGTCGCCACCGCCGATGATGATGACCTTCTTGCCCTTTGCGGTGATCTGCCCCTCGACGGTGTCGCCGAGCTGAACCCGGTTGGCCTGCGGCAGGAACTCCATCGCCTGGTGGATGCCGTCGAGCTCGCGGCCCGGGATCGGCAGGTCGCGACCGATGGTCGAACCGTTGGCGAGGATGACCGCGTCGAAATCGGCACGTAGCTGCTCGACGGTGATGTCGACACCCACGTTGACGCCGGTACGGAAGACGGTGCCCTCGGCCTCCATCTGCGCCAGGCGGCGGTCGATGTGACGCTTCTCCATCTTGAACTCGGGGATGCCGTAGCGCAGCAGACCACCGATGCGGTCGGCCCGCTCGAACAGCGTCACGTCGTGCCCGGCACGCGTGAGCTGTTGTGCGGCGGCAAGTCCGGCGGGACCCGAACCGACGACGGCCACCGACTTGCCGGTCTTCTTCGTCGGCAGGACCGGGGTGACCCAGCCGTTGTCGAAGGCGTTGTCGATGAGCTCGACCTCGACCTGCTTGATGGTCACCGGCGGCTGGTTGATGCCGAGCACGCACGACGCCTCGCAGGGCGCCGGGCACAGGCGACCGGTGAACTCCGGGAAGTTGTTGGTCGCGTGCAGACGCTCGATACCGTCACGCCACCGGTCCTTGTAGACCAGGTCATTCCACTCGGGGATCAGGTTCCCGAGCGGACAACCGTTGTGGCAGAACGGGATGCCGCAATCCATGCAGCGGCTGGCCTGAGTCTTCAGGTGCCCCTTGTCGAAGTCGGTGTAGACCTCGTTCCAGTCGAGCAGCCGCAGTTCGACCGGACGACGGTCGGGCAGCTCCCGCTCGGGGTGCTTGAGGAATCCTCTGGGGTCAGCCACGTGCGGCCTCCATGATCGCTTCGTTCACGTCTCGCCCGGTCTTCTCCGCGTCGGAGATGGCCAGCAGCACGCGCTTGTAGTCCCGCGGCATGACCTTGGCGAACTTGGTCTGGGCAGTGTCCCAATCGGCGAGCAGCTTTGCGGCGACCGGGGATTCGGTCTCGGCACGGTGCTCGTCGATGATGCCGGCGAGGAACTCGATGTCCTCGTCGGCGAGCGGCTCGATGTCGACGAGCTCGGTGTTGAGGTTGTCGGCCAGCTCGGCGTCCGGGTCGTAGACGTAGGCGATACCGCCCGACATACCCGCCGCGAAGTTGCGGCCGGTCTCGCCGAGAATGACCACGCGTCCACCGGTCATGTACTCACAACCGTGGTCACCCACACCCTCGACGACGGCCGTCGCACCGGAGTTACGAACGCAGAAGCGCTCACCGACGATGCCGCGCAGGAAGATCTTGCCCGCGGTGGCACCGAAACCGATCACGTTGCCGGCGATGATGTTGTGCTCGGCGACGAAGTCGGCCGGGGCGTTGCGCGCCGGACGGACCACCAGGCGGCCGCCCGAGAGACCCTTGCCCACGAAGTCGTTGGCGTCGCCTTCGAGCCGCAGCGTGATGCCCTTGGGCACGAAGGCGCCGAAGCTGTTGCCGGCCGAACCGGTGAAGTCGACGATGATCGTGCCGTCCGGCAGACCCTGTGCACCATAGGTCTTGGTGACCTCGTGGCCCAGCATGGTGCCGACGGTGCGGTTCACGTTGGTGATCTTCGACGTGAACGACACCCGGGTGCCGTGGTCGATCGCCTCGCGGCTCTGCGCGATGAGCTGCTGGTCGAGCGCCTTCTCGAGCGCATGGTCCTGCACGCCCGAGCAGTACAGGTCCTGGTTCATGAACGGCGATTCCGGCATGGTCAGGATCGACGACAGGTCGAGCTTGCCCGCCTTCTCCGACTTCCAGTGCGCCAGCGCCTTGGTGGTGTCGAGCGCCTCGACGTGACCCACGGCCTCCTGGAGCGTACGGAAACCGAGGCGTGCCAGCAGTTCCCGGACCTCTTCGGCGATGAACAGGAAGAAGTTCTCGACGAACTCCGGCTTGCCGGCGAAACGCTCACGCAGAAGCGGGTTCTGGGTGGCGATGCCCACCGGGCAGGTGTCGAGGTGGCAGACGCGCATCATGACGCAGCCCGAGACGACGAGCGGCGCGGTCGCGAAACCGAACTCCTCACCACCGAGCAGTGCGGCGATCACGACGTCGCGGCCGGTCTTCATCTGACCGTCGACCTGGACCACGATGCGATCGCGAAGACCGTTGAGCAGCAGCGTCTGCTGGGTCTCGGCCAGACCGATCTCCCACGGCGCGCCGGCGTGCTTGAGCGACGTCAGCGGCGACGCACCGGTACCACCGTCGTGACCCGAGATGAGCACGACGTCCGCGTGTGCCTTCGACACACCGGCGGCGACGGTGCCCACGCCGACCTCGCTGACGAGCTTCACGTGGATGCGCGCCTTGGGGTTCGCGTTCTTCAGGTCGTGGATCAGCTGCGCGAGATCCTCGATCGAGTAGATGTCGTGGTGCGGCGGCGGCGAGATGAGGCCGACGCCCGGCGTCGAACCGCGGACCTCGGCGACCCACGGGTACACCTTGTGCGGCGGGAGCTGGCCGCCCTCACCGGGCTTGGCACCCTGCGCCATCTTGATCTGGATGTCGGTGCAGTTCGACAGGTAGTGCGAGGTGACACCGAAACGTCCCGACGCGACCTGCTTGATCGCGCTGCGCCGCCAGTCGCCGTTCTCGTCGTGGTGGAAACGACGCGGATCCTCGCCGCCCTCACCGGAGTTCGAGCGACCACCGAGACGGTTCATGGCGATGGCCAGCGTCTCGTGGGCCTCTGCCGAGATCGAACCGAAGCTCATCGCGCCGGTGGAGAACCGCTTGACGATCTCGCTGGCCGGCTCGACCTTCTCGATCGGGATCGGGTCGCGGTCACCGAAGTTGAAGTCGAAGAGGCCGCGCAGCGTACCGAGACGGGTCGACTGGTCGTCGACCAGCTTCGTGTACTCCTTGAACACCCCGTACTGCCCGGTGCGCGTGGAGTGCTGCAGCTTGAACACCGTGTCCGGGTTGAACAGGTGGTACTCACCCTCACGGCGCCACTGGTATTCACCGCCGACCTCGAGCTCGCGGTGTGCGCGCTCCGAGGGCCGGTCGCTGAAGGCCAGTGCATGCCGGGTGGCGACGTCGGCGGCGATCTCGTCGAGACCGATGCCGCCGAGCTGGCTGATCAGGCCGGTGAAGAACTCGTCGACGGTCGCCTGGGAGAGGCCGATGACCTGGAAGAGCTGCGCACCGGTGTACGAGGCGATGGTCGAGATGCCCATCTTGCTCATCACCTTGAGCACACCCTTGCTGGCGGCCTTGATGTAGTTCTTGCGTGCGGTGGCGAAGTCGATGTCGCCGAGCACGCCGCGCTCGACCATGTCCTCGATCGACTCGAAGGCCATGTACGGATTGACCGCGCCGGCGCCGAAGCCGACGAGCGCAGCGATGTGGTGGACCTCGCGGGCGTCGCCGGACTCCACCACCAGGCCCACCCGGGTGCGCTTGCGCTCCCGGACCAGGTGATGGTGCACCGCCGCGGTCAGCAGCAGCGACGGGATCGGTGCGTTGGTCTCGTCCGACTCACGATCGGAGAGCACCACGATGGACACACCGTCGTCGATCGCGGCGCTCACCTCGGCGCGGATCCGGTCCAGTGCGGCGCGCAGGCCCGCGCCGCCCTCGGCAACCGGGTACAGGCCGTAGATCTGCTTGCTGCGCAGGTCCGGGTAGCGGCCGTCCTCCTCGATCCGAACCAGCTTCGCCAACGTGTCGTTGTCGATGGTCGGTTCGGGGATCTCGATCTTGCGGCAGCTGTTCGGACCCGGATGCAGGAGATCGCCCTCGGAGCCGATCGTGTCGCCGAGGCCGGTCACCACCTCTTCGCGAATGGCGTCCAGCGGCGGGTTGGTGACCTGCGCGAAGAGCTGCTGGAAGTAGTCGAACAGCATGCGCGGACGCTTCGACAGCACGGCGATCGGGGTGTCGGTGCCCATCGAACCGAGCGCCTCGGCGCCGGTCCTGGCCATCGGCGCGACGAGGAGGTCGAGCTCCTCGCTGGTGTAACCGAAGACCTGCTGGCGCAACGCGACCCGGTCGTGGGCCATGTGCTCGTGCGGCAGCGCACGCACGTCGTTGACGTCGACCAGATGCTCGTCGAGCCACTCCTGGTACGGGTGCTCGGCGGCGAGCTCGTCCTTGATCTCCTCGTCGTCGACGATGCGGCCGGCGGCGGTGTCCACGAGGAACATCCGGCCGGGCTCCAGGCGCATCTTCTGCACGACGTCGGCATGGTCGATGTCGAGGACACCGACCTCGGAGGCCATCACGACGAGATCGTCCTTGGTGACCCAGATGCGGCTGGGACGCAGGCCGTTTCGGTCGAGGACCGCTCCGACGACCGTGCCGTCGGTGAAGCACACCGACGCCGGGCCGTCCCAGGGTTCCATCATGGTGGCGTGATAGCGGTAGAACGCACGGTGCTCGGGCTTCATCGACTCATGACGCTCCCAGGCCTCCGGGATCATCATCAGGACCGCGTGCGGCAGGCTGCGGCCACCGAGGTGCAGCAGTTCGAGCACCTCGTCGAAACGTGCGGTGTCCGACGCACCGGGGGTGCAGACCGGGAAGATCTTCGACGCCGCGTCGGCACCGAAGGCCTCCGTGTCGATGAGCGCCTCGCGGGCACGCATCCAGTTCTCGTTGCCGGTGACGGTGTTGATCTCACCGTTGTGGGCGACGCGGCGGAACGGATGCGCGAGCGGCCACGACGGGAAGGTGTTGGTGGAGAAGCGCGAGTGGACGAGGCCCAGCGAGCTCTCGACACGCGAGTCCTGCAGGTCGACGTAGAACTCCCGCAGCTGGGGGGTCGTCAGCATGCCCTTGTAGACGAAGGTGCGTCCCGACAGGCTCGGGAAGTACACGGTCTCGCGGCCGGGGCCGTCGGCGCCCGCCCCCTTGTTGCCCAGCTCGTACTGGACGCGTTTGCGCACGACGTACGCCCGGCGCTCGAGTTCCATGCCTTCGGCGCCACCGATGAAGACCTGACGGAAAGTGGGCATCGCGTCGCGGGCGAGCGCACCGAGCGAGTTCTCGTTGGTGGGCACCTCGCGCCAGCCGAGCAGGGTCAGACCCTCGGACTCGATGACCTTCTCGACGCCCTCGCAGGCGAGACGAGCGTCTTCGGAGCCCTGCGGGAGGAACGCGATACCGGTCGCGTAGCTGCCCTCGGCGGGGAGCTCGAAATCGACCGTCTCACGCAGGAAGCGGTCGGGAACCTGGATCATGATCCCGGCACCGTCACCCGTGTTCGGTTCAGCACCTGCGGCACCGCGGTGCTCGAGGTTGACCAGGGCCATGATCGCCTTGTCGACGATGTTGCGACTGCGTCGTCCGTGCATGTCCACGACGAACGCCACGCCGCACGAGTCGTGCTCGTTACGTGGGTCGTAGAGACCCACCGGTCCCGGAGCCTGCTTCATATCCGCCTCACTTTGCGTGCGGAGAGTGCACGCACTAACAGTGGTCAATGTCTGGGGGCCACCCCGCCTGTGTAACCGGCTCCGTTGCCGGCCTGTTCGCCTTGCGGACCTCGATGTCCACAGCGTCGTCATCCTCCCCCCGAGGGGCTGACCTGGGGCAGAGCCGACAATCACAAGGCGGTGGCCCCGTCAGCGCCGTTGCTGACGGAATCTCACGGGCCGCATCGTCGAGGCCCGAGCACCATGCTCATCTCGGCTTTGCGCGCAGCACTTCAGAGGGCGCCCGCGGGCTGCCGTATGAGCATTGTGGGTCATTTTTCCATGTGGGGTGCCCAGTATCGAAATCCGGCTACCACAATGGACGCGATACTGCACGTCAGAGGAAAATCGGGCGAGTACGGACATCACCGTGCGGACCGCCCGACGTGAGCTGTCTGCCTTCTGTTCGTAACGGGACGGGTCCATCGCGGTGGCCACTCGATCGCGGCGGGGTCGCGGTCAGGTGTCGACCCGCATATTCGTCGCACACCGGACACCAGGCGCGGCTAGCGTCTGAGTGATGAGCATCACCTTACCCTCGGGCGGGGCGCCCATGCCGCCCGCCGATGACGAGAAACCATTCGGAAGCCTCGGCGTCGACCCCCACGGTTCTCGCCGATCGCGCGCCGTGAACGCCTACCTCGCGCGGGTCACCTGGCCGATGATGCTCGCCGCGGGCCGGAGCCATCCCCTGGTGACCGCGCAGATGATCCAGCGGACCCGCCCGGGACTGAACCGCACCATCGAACGGCTCAGTCCACCGCCGTCCGGCACGCAGGTCGAGTTGGTGAGGGAGACCTTC
The DNA here is from genome assembly GCF_024733855.1 of Gordonia sp. GONU. Taxonomy (NCBI): domain Bacteria; kingdom Bacillati; phylum Actinomycetota; class Actinomycetes; order Mycobacteriales; family Gordoniaceae; genus Gordonia; species Gordonia sp. GONU. Next base: position 53,911 of record NZ_JANRHB010000017.1, on the reverse strand, counting down.
CGCGGGGGCCAGATCCGCGGCGAATGGGTGACCGGCCGGCGAGCCGCGACCCCCCGGCCCGGCACCCGGATCATCTACTACCTGCACGGCAGCGGATATGTGGTGTGCTCCCCGCGCACGCATCGCGGTCTCGTCGCGCGACTGGGAAATCGGACGGAACTCTCGGCGTTCAGCCTCGACTACCGGCTCGGTCCCGAACATCCCTGGCCGTGTGCGGGAAACGACGCCATCCGCGGATACCGATGGCTGCTCACGCAGGGTTACCGGGCCGAGGACATCGTGGTGGCCGGCGACTCGGCCGGCGGGCACCTCGCCCTCGATCTCCTCGCCGTCAACCACGCGACCCGTACACCGCAGCCGGGTTCGATGGTGCTCTTCTCTCCGCTCTACGACCCGACTTTCGATCTGGCCGTGGACAATCAGCGCAGCGGCGTCCACGATCCGATCATCAATGCGGTCACCGCGCGCAAGATCCTTCGTCTCTACACGCGGACCGCTGACCCCGACCATCCGCGCATGCGCATCCGCCTCACCCCGGAGATGACCCTCCCGAAGACCCTCATCCAGTACGGATCGTTGGAGGTCATGGGCGCCGACGCCCGGGCCACGCACGACGAGATCGTCGGGGCCGGAGGCGTTTCGGTGATCCAGGCGTGGCCGGATCAGGGACACGTGTTCCAGCTGATGCCGAGGCTGTCCGCCGAGGCGCGACAGGCCGTGGAGACCGCGGCGCGGTTCATCACCGTGACGGCACCCACGCGCACCGAGCCGGCGAGCTGAGTGTGGACGACCTCGTGACCGCGGTCGTCGTCGACGACCACCCGTTCTTCCGGGACGGGGTGTCACGGGGTCTGACGCAGAGCGGACGGGTGCGGGTGGTCGGCGAGGCAGCCGACGGGGTCGCCGGACTCGAGCTCATCCGGCGCGCGAACCCCGACGTCGCCGTGGTCGACCATCAGATGCCCGGGATGACGGGTGTCGAACTGGCGCACGCGGTCACCCGCGATCAGTTGCCCACGCGCGTGCTCCTGCTGTCGGCGGTCACCGACGGTCCCATCGTGTTCCGGGCACTGCAGGAAGGTGCCGCCGGATACCTGTCGAAGGACGCCGACCGCGACGAGATCGTGGGTGCGGTGACGCGGGTCGCCCGAGGAGAAACGGTGGTGCCCCCGGTGCTCGCCGCCGGCCTCGTCGGTGAGATCCGCGCCCAAACCCAGCGCGGCACCCCGGCCCTCAGCGAACGCGAGCGCCAAGTGCTCACCGGATTCGCACGGGGACAATCGATTCCGCAGGTCGCCGCGGAGCTGTACATCGGTGCCGCGACCGTGAAGACCCACACCCAGCGCCTCTACGAGAAGCTCGGGGTCTCCGACCGCGCGGCCGCCGTGGCCGAGGCGATGCGTCGTGGGCTTCTCGAGTAGCCGCGGCGTGCTGCGCAACTCCGACATCGAGATCGCCGGACTGACGGTCTATCTCGGGTTCGGCGAGTTCGCCGACGAGCCCCGGATCCATCGCATCCTCGTCGAGCACGCCATCCGCGGTATCCGGGTGCAGGTGCTGCTGCGACTGTTCCTGGCGCTTTTCGTGCTGCTGACAGTGTGTCTCGATCCGCCCGACCATGCGGCCGTGTTCAGCGTCGCCACCGCCGCTCTCTACGCGGCGTGGTGCGTTGCCGGAGCGGTCGTGGTGCGCCGCCACGACACGTGGGTGGTCCGCTACTCGTGGCTCGCACTGCCGATCGACCTGCTGCTCCTGACGATCCTGGCCGTCGTCGCGGGGATGTCGAACGAGGTCAGTTGGACCACCGACGCCCTGCTCGCCGGATTCGCCCTGGTCCCGATGATCGCGGCCATCTCCCTGCAGCCGCGACTGTGCGCGATCGTCGTGGTCGCGACCGTGGTGGTCTACGCCGTCGCCAACATCCTCGCCCGGCAGGCGAACGGCGAGCCGTGGTCGATCATCGTGTTGCGCGTGCTCGTCGTGGCGGCACTCGCAGTCGGGGCGATCCTGTTGTCCCAGCTGCAACGGTCCCGGGTGACGACGATCGGATCGCTTGCCGCCGAACGGGCCCGGCTGCTCGACGCCACGATGGAGATCGAGGAGCGGGAACGACGCGACCTCGCCGACAACCTGCACGACGGCGCCCTCCAGTACGTGCTGGCCGCCCGGCAAGAGCTTGCGACGCTTCGGGGTTCGGCCGATCCGGTCATCCTGAACCGGGTCGACGGGGCTCTGCGCGACTCGGCCCGGCTGCTCCGGTCGACCCTGAGCGAACTGCACCCCGCGGTCCTCGAACAAGCGGGCCTCGCCGTCGCCCTCATCGACCTCGCCGCGTCCTACGGCAGTCGCGCCGGCGCTCCGTCGATCTCCGTCGACACCGCCGCCTGGCCGACCGAACTGCGCACATCCGCCGACTCGCTGCTGTTCGCCGCAGCCCGGGAGTTGCTGACGAACGTCGTCAAGCACGCCGAGGCCGACGCCGCGGAGATCACCGCCGAGTTCGACGACGGGGTCGCGCGACTGGTGGTGGTCGACGACGGCATCGGTTTGCCCGATGACGTCGAGATCGAGGAGCTGATTCAGCGACGCCAGGCTGCCGGCCACATCGGCCTGGCCTCGCGACGCGTACGGATCGAGGGCACCGGCGGCACGTTCTCGCTGGCCACGAGACCCGGCGGCGGGACGGTCGCCGTGGTCGAGGTACCGGCGCGCGAGGTCTGACCGGCCCCGCTGAGAAGCGCCCCCGGAAACCGCCCCCCGGGCATCGCCCTGAGCTGCGGATTCGCCGACACAGTGTCCGCGGTCGTGCTGTGGAGGGTGCATTTCAGGGGCGGTTTTCAGCGCCGACCGGTGATCCGTGTCCACCGATCGGGGGATGGGAGATTCCACCGGTCCATCACCCGGTCGACGGAATCCCGGCGCGGTCTTTTCCGAGGAAAGTCATTGGTGTCACCGGAACAACCCGGAACAACCACCCAGAAGCCCTCATCAGAGACTCGGAGAACCCCATGAAGATCGCGTCCCGCATCGCAGCCGGAACCCTCGGACTCGCCGCAGCCACCGGCATCGCACTCGGTGCCGCCGGAGCAGCCCATGCCGGCACCATGCCGATCACCCGCCCGGGCGAGCCGACGGTCGCGATGACGATCACCAACCACACCAACAAGCCCGAATACCTGATCGGCAGCAACGCCGACGGCGGTCAGTGGGTCAACGCACCGCAGCAGGTCCTGTACCCCGGTGCCAGCGAAACCATCACGGCCGTCGCACCTTTCAACAATCATCTCGACGTCAACGCCATGTACCGCATCGGAGTCTTCGGTCCCACCGCCAACTACCAGCTCACCAACCACAAGTTCAACGTGAACACCGGGATGAGCGGGATCTGGGGACCCCAGTCGCAGCAGTACTGGATGAACAATCACATCGACACCGGCTTCCCGCAGGCCAATGTCGGATTCGACCAGTGGTGAGTGGAGGACGCCTGCTGATCACTGGAAAACACCACAGGCCCGCGACCGGAATGGTCGCGGGCCTGCGGTGGTTTCGACGAGCTCAACCAGCGGGGAGAAACGCCGAGATGAGCTCGACTCATCAACGCATCACGGGAAGACGTTCTCCAGCGAGCCGAAGGCACCGCCGGCACCCGTGGCCGCGAAGTTCGTGGTGCAGCCGTTGAACGAGACGTTGTCGACGTTCACCTTGCCGGCCTTGTTCTCCGGCTGGCTCGAGATGCCGTAGTGGTTCACCACGGTCGTGTGACCCTCGCTGTTCGCCGCGGCCAGCAAGTCCTTCAGAGTCGCGGTCGCACCGCGCTCGATCCCCGGAAGGGCGCGGGTGGCCCACCACTGGTCGGACGAGGCGGCATTGGTCTCACCGGCCCCCTCCGGAGCGGTCCAGACCAGCGTGAGGAATCCGTCGCTCGAACCGGCGACGTTGGCGCCGGTAACGCGGATCTGCCAGTTGGCCTGGCCTGCGGACTTCTCGAAGGTGAGGGCCTTGTCGTTCTTCACCAGATCGGCGAGCGGGAGGTCACCGGCACTGTGATAGGACGCCTGTCGCGGGGTCTGCTCGGTGGTCACGAATTCCAGCGAACCGTCCTGGTCCACAACATTCGTGGCGGAGAGCTTTCCGGCCTGACCTTGCTCATCGCCGAACACATTTCCCCAACCGGCCGCATCGACCGGGGTCGACACCTTCGCACAATTCGTATCGGACACCGGTGCGGCATTCGCCCCGGCCGGAGCGATCAAACCGGCAACGCCAAGAGCTGCACCAATAGTGGTAACACGAATGAGATTTCGTTTCATATGTTTTGCCTCCATATACATTTCGGCTGACGGACTTCGCCGAACGTAACAAACGAAAACGCGACGTACCACCCCTGATGAGGCATAGATCACACAATCGATTTCGCACGACGCCAATGCAATTCGCCGACTTGCGACAATTCCGACAGAGCGCCGAATTCTCGTATTCGGTTCTTGTGGAACGTAATGCTCGATGGGAGAAGTGGCCGTGCGAATCAGCTGTATCCGGCGGCCCGCAACGCCGACATCAGTTCGGAGCGCGACCCGGCATTCACTCGGCGTCGAATCCGGGATACATGGTGCTCCACGGTCTTCGCCGAGATGAACAGGCGGGCACCGATCTCGCGATATGTGAAGCCCTGCAGCAGCTCTCGGGCGACCTCTGCTTCACGCTCGGTCAACACACCGTCGACCGGTCGGGGACGCCGCCGATCCGCGTCGACCGCGCGGGCGGTCTCCAGGAGGTCCGCAGCGGCGCTCGGGTCGGCGGCATGTAACCCCGCAATGCCCGCCAAACGTACTGCTTCCCAGATCAATCCGTTCGACCGTAGAGCCGAGACCGCGTCGGAGACGCGGTCGTCGGTGATGTTCCCGGCCTGCTCGAAAGTGAGTGCCGACCAGGTGCGGGCGGCCGTCGCCAGGCCCGATGCACGCGCGTGCTGTGCGCCCGCGGCGTCGAGGTGCCGTTGCCGCTCGGTTGCGAACTCGGCATCGCGGCCGATGACAGCCGCTTGGACTCCGGCGAAATGCCAAGGTGCCGACCATGTCACCGGGTTGTCCAAGGCGTCGAGCAATCGATCAGCCGCGGTGATGCACCGGCCGATCGACGCGGTGTCGGCCAGCCGGGCGGCAGCCTGCCAGAACTCTGCGAGTGGACGCAGGAGATAGAGGTCGACCTCGGTCGCGGCGAGCAGTGACAGACCTTCCGGCCACAGCGCCGTCAGCGCCGGGACGTCACCGTTGCGACGCGCCAGGCCGAGGCGGATGGCGTGGACTCGGAGCCGGTCGACCATGCCGACGGGTGCGATGGTCGGCAGGAGACGGGTGACCGACTCGAGGTCGCCGCTGGACAGTGCGATCTCCGCCTCGAGCAGAGCGCCGGGGGCGGATTCACCGGCCGCTGCCCGGAGTGTCCTGGCCGCATGCACGTCGCCGCTGTTCAGCGCGAGCGCGACGGCGGCGTGCAACGTCCTCGCGGTCGCCGGACCCGACCTGCTCGGTACGGCGGCCGCGAGGCCACGGACCACGAGGTCGACCCCGTCGCCGGGACCGCCGTCGTCGGTGCCGCCGACCGAGGCGAGTAGACCCCGGATCGCCAGCGATCGCACGGCACGGACACCCACCGGCGGCTGCCCGTCACCCGCGGCGGCGATCGCCGAGGCAACGGTCCGGTCCCCGACCGCCAGGAGTGCGGTCACCGCGGAGAGCGTCTCCGCCGCAACGTTGTCCGATCCGAGCCAGCGATACAGGTCCGCCGCATGGGAACCGAGACCCCGATGTGCCGCGACCGCCGCCGCGACCCCCACCCAGTGTTCGATCCCTTTCTCGCCCGGGTCGGCCGACTCGAGCCGGGCGTCCGCGACCGCACCGGCGCCATCGATGTCACCGGACGCCAACGCGCGCTGGGCCATCAGGAGACGAACGTCGTCACGTCCCGGCTCGACACGATCGGCGGCCCGGAGGAGGACCACTGCGCGCGCCGCGGTGGCATCGGCCGCACCTTCCAGCAGAGCGTCGACGAGCCGCGGGTCCTCGACCCCCGACTGGGCGGCGTGCAACGCGTCGTCGGCGGTCAGCTCGGTCGCCCGCAGACGCACTGCGGCCGACCTACGGCGGAGGTGATCGAGTCGCCGGTTCCCGAGGACGGCGTACAGCGGTTCGCCTGCGGACGACACGAAGACGTCGGCGCCGCGCAGCAGACCGCTTCCCCGCGCGCGGTCCAGTGCCCCGACTGCTGCGTCCCGCGGGACGTCCAGGGTCTCGGCGAGGCTCTCGGGGTCCAGCGGGGCCCGTACCGACGCGAGGGCCAGGACGGACAGCGTCGTCGGGTCGAGACCCCGGAGCAGCCGATGGTGGCGATCGCGCGCCACGCGTTCGACGACCGCCATCTCGTCGACCGGTTCCCCGGGAGCGGCGGCCGCGGCCGCTTCCCGGATCGAGAGCAGCGCGGCGGTCACGACGGTGCGGGCACCACCGCAGCGCCGGCGGATCTGCGATGCGGTCGCCGGTGTCAGCGTGAGACCGGTCCGAGCCGCGTGGGTCAGTACGTCCGCCGTGCTCATCGCGCCGAGTTCGAGGAGCGTGCCGGAGCGTCGGGCGAGGTCCAGCACCCGGCGGAGGACCTGATCGGTGTCGCGCGGTTCGGTCGTGGCGACCAGCTGGATGGTTCCGGCGTCGACCATCGTCGCCATCCGGGCGACGAGGTCACCCGGCCAGGTGTGGAGGTCGTCGGCCAGTACCACCATCGACCCGGCCGGGACGTCGGTCGAGGGCATGCCGACGCTGACCGGGACGTCGAGACCACGCAAGCGCTCGTGCACGGCCTTCAGAAGACCCGTGCGACCACTTCCCGGGGTGCCCACGACGACCGCACAGAGCGGGAGCTTCGCAGGGGCACGGTCGAGGATGTCGTCGATCCAGGTAGACGCGGGAGTGGGGCCCCGGCGATCGCCGACCGGCGGGGTGGGCGAGGTCGCCGCTCGCCCCACGTCAGCAGACGACACCGGTGACGCCACAGAGGACCTGACCGGTTCCGTCGAGGATCTTGCCGGGCGCCTGCAGGACACCGCCCGGGGTGATGCCGTTACCGCCCGAACCTTCTTCGGGGCTCGGCTCGGGGGCATCCGCCGGGGGGTTCTCGACGGGCGCGGGCGAGGTACCGGGGTTCGGCGCCGGCGGAGCCGCCGGCGCGGGGGCCGGCCCGCCGGGCGCGGGTGACTGACCGCCGCGGGGCGCTGTGGTCCCCGGCGCCGGTGTACCGGCAGCCGGGGCACCGGCCGTCGTACGGCGCGGGGCGCCTGTGCCCGCGGCTCGGGTGCCCGTGCCCGTGCCGGCGTCGGCGGTGCGGGTGCCCGTGTTGGCTCCGGCCACGGTCGGAGGTGGTGCGCCGGGGGCGCCCGATGCCGGGCCGGCTGTGGTGGTCACCGCGCCGGCGGGAGGCGGTGTCGCCTCTCCCGTGGACCCGACCAGACCCGTCCCCACCGACAGACCGGTGGCCGAGACCAGCACCAGCGCTGCGGCGCCGGCCGTGATCAGGATCCCGCGCCGACGACGGGACAGGCGAGGAGCCGGAGCTGCGACCGGTGTACTGGGAGCGGGCTCGATCTCCCGCAGCGGACGTTCCTCCGGCAACACCGCGAGCGCCTGCCCGGGGACCGCGGCGGTGGGCACGATCGGCGCGGGGTCACGATCACCGATCGCGGCGATACCGATCAGTGCGCCACCGGCCGCGGACGCCGATTCGGGTTGGGGATCGAGGATCACCGGCAGGCGCAGGGTCGAGGACAGCATCTCGGTGACGAGCGGGATGGACGCGCCCCCACCGCCGAGGACGATCGCCGAGACGGGGGCAGGGTGTCCTCCCGCCTGGTCGCCGCCCGCACTCGCGAGTGCCTCCCGGATCAGTGCCACCGATTCCGCGAGGGGTCCGCGGACCAGGTCCTCGACGTCGTCGCGGACGAGCCGAGCGACGGTGGTCACCTCGCCCACGCGGACGTCGACGACCGCGTCGGTGTCGACCGACAGGGATTCCTTGGCGCGGCGGCATTCGGTACGGAGCCGGCTCAGATCGTCGAGAACCGACGAGGCGGCGCCGGGATCGGTGAGCCCGGCGGCGACACCGGTGACCCGCAACGTGTGCCCGAGCAACAGCCGGTCGAATTCGTTCCCGCTGACCGAGTCGAGGCGCAGGGGCCGACTCACCACACGCGGTTCGTCACCGGTCGCGAGCACGGCGACGGTCAGGGCTGATGCGCCGAGGTCGTAGCTGATCACCAGACCCTCGCCGAAGGCACCTTCGTGGTGTTCGACGGCTGCCAGCGTCGCCCGCGACTCCGCCACCCAGCTGATCTCGCCCGTGAGCACGTCGTCCCGCGCGAGCAGTGCGGCGCGGGCTTCGTCGACCGCCTGCGATGTCCACGTGTCGGGATGCACGACGGTCAGGTGCGCGACGGAGTGCTCGCCCAGGTCGAGGCGGGTGACGAGCGCGACGATCGCCTCGGCGTGGATCTGCGCGGCCGACCGGCTCTGTCCGTGGTCGTCGAGTACCGGGACGGGATCACCGACACGGTCGAGGAAATCGCCGGAACCCACCAGCGCGGCGGTCTCGACGGAGAGCGACCTCTCCCACGAGTGCTCCGAGGCGACGACCGCGACACTGTTCGCGCTCCCGATCTTCACACCGATCGCGATCCCCATGTCGGTCAGCTCCTGTTCCCACCTGCGGGGTGGTCGATGGCGATCGCCGGCCGCCACCGGCGTGGCGTGGGCGATCGTCTGTTGGGCGTGCCGCGGCCGATGCGACCGTGCACTTCACAGAGTGTGTCGCCGATCGTGACCCGGCCGTTAGCCCTTCGGCGACGATTAGGGGGAAACTCCCCTTCCCCCTATCAGCTCCGCCCCCTGTCGGGTTGTCCCCAGGGGGCCGGCCCCCTATCGACTGTCGCGACAGGACTGGGGATTTACCCCGATGTCGCGCACCGCGCCGGCGTTTAGCGTCGGATTCGACACGGGATCGAACTGCGATCTCTCCGACGCAAGGAACGACGCCATGCCGACCAATGCGGTACTCGACTTCATCCTCGGCCTGCTTCGCGACGAGGACGCGTTCAACGCCTACTGCGGCAATCCCCAGGCCGCGATCGACCGTGCCGGGCTCACCGGGATCACGCCCGCACACATCTCGGCCGCGACGCCGCTCGTCGCCGACTCCGGACTGGCCGTCGGCGGCGCTGCCGGTGGTGGCCTCGGCGCCATTGCCGGGGCCGGTGGTGGCCTCGGCGGCGGGGCGATCGGCGGTGCCGTCGGAGGTGGTGCGAGCGCCGGGGGCGGAATCGGGTTCGGTCTCGGTGGACTGGGCCTCGGTGGCATCAACGTCGGTGGCATCAACGGCGGGGGCATCAACGCCGGTGTCGGTGACATCGGTCTCGGCGGGGTCGGCCTGGGCGACATCGACTTCGGCGGGCTCATCGGTGGGATCGGGCTCGGCGGCGTCGACCTCTCCGGCCTCTCGCTCGCAGACCTGGACCTCGGCGGAATCGCTTTCGGCGACCTCGATCTGGCCGGCCAGCTGGCTGTCACCCTCGGTGCGGCTCTGTCCGCCGGACTGGGCGCCGGAGGCGAGGTGGCGGCGCAGTTCGGCGCCGCGCTGGGTGCCGCCCTCGACACCCTGGTCGCCGGAGGCCTCGAACTGAGTGCAGGCGCCGGGGCGGCGATCGCCGGTGCGCTGGCCGGCGCGATCGACGCGGAAGGTGCGTTGGCCGGTCAACTCGGCGCATCCCTCGACGCCCTCCTCGCCGCCGGCGCCGACCTCGGACTCGGCCTCGGTGGCGGACTCGCCGCCCAGTTGTCGGCGGCGCTCGGCGCGGGCGGCGAACTCGCGGGCGAGTTCGGCGCGACCCTCGGCGGAATGATCGGCGCCACGCTCGGTGCCGGCGGTGCGCTCGGTGCCGACCTCTCCACGGCGCTCGCCGCCGGACTCGGTGCGGGTGGCGCCATCTCCGCGGTCCTCTCCGGCGCACTCGGCCTCGGGGCCGACCTGTCGAGCGATCTGACCGCCGCCCTCACCTCGACGCTCGACGTCGCCGGCGACCTGTCCGCGACGCTCTCCGGACTGCTCGACGCGCAGGCCGTCGCCGACCTGTCCGGCGAGCTCGGGGCTACCCTGACCAGCGCTCTCGGCTCCACCCTGGCAGCGGGCGGCACGGCCGCCGCGTCGCTCGGGACCGCGCTGGGTGTTGCTCTGACCTCGAGCGCCGCCGCGGCCGGCGGGTTGGCGCTGAGCGGTGCAGCGGGCGCGAACGCGGTTCTCGGTGGCGCGCTGACCGCGGCCCTGGGAGTGGGCGGCGGCGCGCAGGCGGGGCTCGCGGCGACCCTGGAATCGGTGCTCGCGGCCGGCGGTCTCGTCGACCTCGACTCGGCGCTCGCCGCGGGTGGTGACCTGAGTGCGACCCTCGCCGGCGCGCTCGCCGCAGGTCTCGAGGCCGGTGGCGACGCCGCGGGCGCCCTGGGCGCGGCACTCGGCGGCACCCTGGCGGCCGCGCTGGACGGTGGTCTCGCGGCCGATCTGACCAGCGGACTCGGCGGGGCACTCGAGACCGGACTGGGTCTCGGGGCAGGACTTGGCGCCGGACTCGGCAGCGTCGTCGAGGGCTCCGTCGGGGGCGCCCTCGAAGGCGGACTGAACGTGGTCGGCGGCCTGGGCGGCGAGCTGGGTGCCGCTCTCGGCGGGCTGCTGTCGACCGGCGCCGGGCTGGACACCGCACTGGGCACCGTGCTCAGCGGCGTCCTGGGAGCAGCCGCCGGCGCCGATCTCGGCGCCGCACTGGGCGGGGCACTCGAACTCGGTGGCGTACTCGGCACCGATCTGACCGGCCTCCTCGACGCGGGACTCACCACCGACCTGGCCGCCCAGCTAGGCGCCGCGATCGGTGGCGGCGGCGACCTCGCTGCCGAGCTCGGTGCCGCGCTCGGCGGGGTACTGGGTGCGACCGCGGGTGTCGAAGGCATCCTCGACGCCGCGGCCGGAGCCGGCCTCGGTGTCGGCGAACTGCTGGCCGCCGACCTCGGCGGGGCCCTCGGCGTCGACGGCGCCCTCATCACCCAACTCGGCGGAGCACTGGACGCCGCACTCGCGGCGGGCGCTGATCTCGGCCTGGTCACCGAGACGGCCACCGACCTCACCGGAACCCTGGAGACCGTCCTGGGTGCCGGCGGCGACGTGGGAGCCGACCTCGGCGCATCCCTGGGCGCGGTTCTCGGCACCGCACTGAGCGGCGAGCTCGGCGGCAGCCTCGCCGGCGAGCTGGCGGGTGGAGCGGACCTGGCCGGCGCCCTGAGCAGCACGCTCAGCAACGCACTCGATGTCGATCTGTCGGCCACCAACGGCCTGGTCGCGACCCTCGACTCGACGCTGGAGGCCACGGGTGGGCTCGGCGATGTGCTCACCGGTGAGCTCGGCGCGGTGCTCAACCCGAGTCTCGTGATCTCCCCGGAGGGCAGCATCACTGTGGGCGGCCCGATCCTGACCACCGTCGGACTGGGTGGCACCGCCGCCGACGATCTCACCGGCACCCTCGAGACCGGACTCGGCGGCGGACTCGCCGGGCTCGGGACGACGCTGGACACGGGGATCGGTTCGGTCCTGGACAGCGGTCCGGATCTAGGCGGTGACCTGGGTCTCGGCGGTGATCTGGGTCTGGGCGGTGGCCTCGGCCTCGGCGGCGACCTGGGCCTCGACAGTTCACTCCCGGCGGAGGTCACCGGCGACCTGACCACCGCCGTCTCCGGCGCGGCCGGCGGCGCAGTGAACGTCGGCGGCGAGGCGGCCGGTGCGCTCGACTCGACCCTGGGTGGCACCCTCGGCGCGACGACCGACGCCGCCGGCAACCTCGGCACCGACATTCCCGGGGCCGACCTTCCCGGGGACGTCTCCGGCGGCCTGACCGGCGGATTCACCGGCGGCGGCAAGGCCGGCGGCGGCGTCGACCTCGGCGGCGTCACGCACACCGACGCCGGACTCGGCGGAGCCCTGGACTCGACGGTCGGGGGTGTGGCCGACACGACGAGCGGACTCACCGGCGGCCTGACCGGTGACCTCACCGGTGGTCTCACCGGCGGTCTGACCGGTGGACTGGGAGCCGACTCGGATGCCGGTGCGGCCGCATCCGGAGACGTCGACGCCGGACCGGACGCCGGCTGACCCCCGAACCACGACGGAAACGCCCCGGCGCCGCCCGACGACCAGCATCTCGCTGGACGCGTGCGGCGCCGGGGCCGACCCCGTCTCCGGGTAGCGCACCCGGACACGTCCCCAATGCCGACCGCGTGCGCCGACTCAGAACTACCGTGAGGACACCATGACAAGTTCACCCGCCGAATTCCCGCCCGCCGGACGGCCGGACGACGTCGCGCAGGTCCCCGCGGCCACCACCCAGGCGACGCCGTCGACCATCGGCGATCTGCTGGCCACCATGTCGGAGGTGGCCCGCGAGGCCGGGCGAAACGACCTCGTCACCCGCCTCGACGGCGCACGGACCCGCATCTCCGACCCCCGCCTGCGGATCGTCGTGGTGGGGCAGCTCAAACAGGGCAAGAGTCACTTCGTCAATGCGCTGCTCGACCTCGACGTGTGCTCGGTGGGCGACGACGAGACGACCGCGGTGCCGACCGTGATCTCGCATGCCCCGCAACCGACGGCCCACCTCGTCGTCGACGGTCCGTCTGACGACGATCGCGTTCCGGTCCCGATGGACGCGATCGGTGCCATCACCCCCGACTCCCCGCTCGCCGGCGGCCGCGAGGTGTTGCGGCTGGAGATCGGTGCCCCCGGTCCGCTGCTGGCGGACGGTCTCGTCCTCGTCGACACACCCGGCGTCGGCGGCCACGGACACCCTTATGCCGCAGCCACATTGGGCATGGTGGCAGCCGCCGACGCAGTCCTGGTGCTGTCGGACGCCAGCCAGGAGTTCACCGCGCCGGAGATGTCCTTCCTCCAGCAGGTGATCGGCCTGTGCCCGACCGTCGCGTGCCTGATCACGAAGACCGACCTGTATCCGCACTGGCGGGCCGTCGCCGATGCCGATCGCGCGCATCTGCGGACCGCCGGCATCGACATCCCCGTACTGCCGGTCTCGTCGGTGCTGCGCTCGCACGCGCTGCGCCTGGGCGACGAAGAACTCAACGCCGAAGCCGGCTTCCTCGATCTCTACCGCTACCTGCGCGACCGCGTGGTGGCGACCGCGCAGCAAGCGGCCCGCGGGGCGGTCGCCACCGATCTCCGGGTGGTCAGTGAACATCTCGCCCTCACCCTGGGCAGCGAACTGGCCGCACTCCGCGATCCGGACACCGCGAACAAGGCCGTCCGGGCGCTGCAGGAGGCCAAGGCCGACGCCGAGGCGATGCGCCGGAAATCGGCACAGTGGCAGCAGACATTGGCCGACGGGGTCGCCGACCTCGCCGCCGACATCGACCACGACCTGCGCGATCGGCTGCGCGCGGTCACCCGCGAAGCCGAACGCGCCATCGACGAGGGCGATCCGGGCGTCGACTGGGAGCAGCTCAGCGAGTGGCTGGCCGACCAGACGGCAGCGGTGATCGGCGACAACTTCGTCTGGGCTCACGAGCGGTCGGTCTGGCTGGCCGAACGGGTCGCCGACCATTTCGCCGCCGCCGGGCAGAGTTCCCTCCCCGACATCGACGTCGCCGACCTGACCGGCGTGCTCGACTCGGTGGCCGAACTCGCCGAACTCGACAGCGGCAAGGTCGGCGTGACGCAGAAACTGCTGATCGGGATGCGGGGGTCCTACGGCGGCGTGCTGATGTTCGGGCTCATCTCGACGATGGTCGGGATGGCGTTGATCAACCCGGTCTCGGTGGGCGCCGGACTCCTGTTGGGCACCAAGGCATACCGTGACGACAAGCAGGCCAAGGTGCTCGAGCGGCGCGCCAAGGCGAAGGTGGCGGTGCGGGCCTTCACCGACGACGTCAGCTTCCAGGTCGGCAAGGAGTCCCGTGACCGGTTGCGCGTCATCCAGCGCGTGCTGCGCGACCATTTCAGCTCCGTCGCGGAGCAGACCGCCCGTTCCATCTCCGAATCCCTCAGTGCCGCACAGTCAGCGGCGACGTCCACCGAGTCCGAGCGGGCCCGTCGAGCTGCCGAACTCGAGTCCCGGCTGACCGCGGTCGCCGCCCTCCGCAAGGCCGCAGATCACTTCGATCCGGATCATCTCGACCCGGCGCAGCCGAAGGCCGGTCGCCACGCGTCAGGGCAGTCTCGCTGATGGCCGGGATCGATCGTGCGCGTGCCTTTCTCGACGCCGCCCGCGGCGCCCTGGCCGACGACCCCCGCGCGCATGCCGAGCTCGACCTCTGCGAACACCGAATGTATCAGCCGGTCCGGGTCGCCCTGGCGGGATCGCTGAAGGCCGGCAAGTCCACGTTGCTCAATGCACTTGTCGGACAGGACATCGCACCGACCGATGCCACCGAGTGCACGCGCGTCGTCACCTGGTACCGCAGCGGCCGGTCGCCGTCGGTGACCGCGCACATCGACGACGGTCGGACCGTCGGAATCCCGGTGACCCGCATCGACGGGCGCCTGGGCTTCGACTTCGGACGGCTCACCGCCGACCGCGTGGACCATCTCGACGTCGAATGGCCCGCCCGCGCGCTGCAATCCACGACGATCGTGGACACGCCGGGCACCGCGTCGTTGTCGACGGAGTTGTCCGACTCCACGATTCGCCTCCTCGCGCCCCGAGGCGAGTCAGGGAGCGATGAGGCCCGGGGACGGTCCGGCGTCGACGCCGTCGTCTATCTGCTGCGCTCCCTCACCGCCACGGACACGGCCATGCTGCGGCGCATCGGCACCGCGATCGGCGGATCGTCGGGTCCGCTGGGGGTGGTCGGCGTCGTATCCCGCGCCGACGAACTGGGCGCCGGACGGATGGATGCGATGATCTCCGCCCAGCAGATCGCGGGACGCTTCGCCGGGGAACTCGAACGGACCGGCCTCTGCCAGGCGGTGGTCCCCGTCGCCGGGCTGCTCGCACTGGCTGCACGGACGCTCCGCGAGGTCGAGTTCCGCGCACTCGCCCAGCTCGCCTCGACGCCCGGGGCCGAGCTCGAGGCGGCTCTTTTGACGATGGACCGTTTCGCCCGGCCCGACATCCTGCCCGACATCCCCGCCGATCTCCGACGGTCGCTGGCCGAGCGTTTCGGTGTCTTCGGCATCCGGCTGGCGGTCACCCTCATCCGCTTCGGCGCGACGTCGTCGACCGAGCTGGCCGCGGAACTCGTCGAACGCAGCGGCTTGTCGGAGTTGAGCGCCATCATCGACACTCAGTTCGCCCAGCGCGCCGACGAGCTCAAATCCCATTCGGCGCTGGTGACCCTCGATCACCTGCTGGCCGCGTCCGCCTCGCCGCGGGCGGCGCAGCTACGGGCGTCGGTCCGCCGGGAGCTCGCCGACGTACACGGCTTCCGGGAACTGCGGCTGCTCAGCACCATTCGCGTCGGCGGTCTCGACCTGCCCCCGGAACAGATCGCCGACCTCACCCGCCTCATCGGCGGCTCGGGGATCGATCCCGCGACGCGCCTGGGTCAGCCCACCGGGACCGATGTACCGGACCTTCGTGCGTCGGCGATCCAGGCCGCTCGCACCTGGCGGTCCCTCGCCGGCCACCCACTGATCGCCCCGGACGTCGCGTCCGCATGCCAGGTGGCCGTCCGCAGCGCCGAGGGCATCGTCGCGCGACTCGACGAGCAGCGGTCGCCCTTTGGGACAGGGGATTTCAGCGTAGGAACGCACTCACCGCTCGGGTGAACGCGGCCCCGGTGACGATCAGCGCGATCACCGCCGCGGCCGCCGGCGCCCACAGCACCGGCGTGGGCAACCCGGCGTCGCCGAGGCCTTCTGACGACGGACCGACGGTGAGGTGAAAGCCCACCGCGCCGGCCGTCGCGACCAGCGCGCCGAACGCCAGGAGCGTCCGACCCGATCGTCGGCCGCTCCAGAGCCGCACCGCGCCGGTCACGCCGAGCACCACGACGAGCAGGGCGACACCCGCGCCCACCAGCAACGAGACGTCGACGGCGCGTCCGGCGGCGGTGCCGCTCTCGGGATGTTCGCGGATCAGGTCGGCGGCCAGTACCGCGCGGATGTCGTCGAGCGACGCCGCGATCACCAGCACGGTGACGATCATCAGCGCGACGGTGACGATCCACCCCAGGACGACCCAGCGCACGGTCCCGGGGCGTTCGGTCGTCTGCCGGGGGCGCATGGGCGTGACGGCAACCCGCGGACGAGGTGGCGGTGTATCGCCGGGCATCGACATCCTTCGATGGTAGGCGGTCGACGACATCTTCCCGGCGAACCGAGAGTGCGTCGTGAGTATCGGATTTCGACACTCACGACGCACTCTGCGAAAGTCACTCAGTCGCCGACTGTGGCACCCGTCAACGGCGGTGACGCCGCGAGGAGTTCGTTCTCCTCTTCGGTGAACGCCCGCGCACGCGAGAGGAAACGCACGCCTTCGGGCGCTTCCAGACTGAACCCGGCGCCACGACCCTTCACGACGTCGAGGATGAGCTGCGTGTGCTTCCACAACTCGAACTGGTCACCGTTGATCCAGACCCGCACGGCCGGAATGGGTTCGGGGAGTTCGATCTCGCCGACCAACACATCGCGCTGGCCGACCCGGTACTCCCCCACCGGATAACACATCGGGGCCGAGCCGTCACAGCACCCACCGGACTGGTGGATCATGAGTCCGCCGTGCAACTCCGACAACTTGGTCAAGAGCTGCACGGCGGCGTCTGTGGCGACCACCCGATCAGGAGCACTCTGTTCGGTGGTCATTCTCAATCACCTTTCCCGCTCCCTGAGGAGCGAGCTTGCGAGCGTCTCGAAGGGTTGGCGAGTCCTTTCGATACGCCCTCCGCAAGCTCCGGGCTACTCAAGGAGCAGAACCAGCGAGCTTGCGAGCGTCCCCCGCTCCCTGAGGAGCGAGCTTGCGAGCGTCCCCCGCTCCCTGAGGAGCGAGCTTGCGAGCGTCTCCCGCTCCCTGAGGAGCGAGCTTGCGAGCGTCCCCCGCCCCCTGAGGAGCGAGCTTGCGAGCGTCTCGAAGGGTTGGCGAGTCCTTTCGATACGCCCTCCGCAAGCTCCGGGCTACTCAAGGAGCAGGAAGGTCCAGATCAGAAGAAGCCCTTCGCGTTCTGCGCGTAGCCGACCAGGAGGTTCTTGGTCTGCTGGTAGTGCTCGAGCATCATCAGGTGGTTCTCGCGACCGATGCCGGACTGCTTGTAGCCGCCGAAGGCCGCGTGTGCCGGGTAGTCGTGGTAGGTGTTGGTCCACACGCGACCGGCCTGGATCTCGCGACCGGCCCGATATGCGGTCGCACCGTCACGGCTCCACACGCCGGCGCCCAGGCCGTACAGGGTGTCGTTGGCGATGTGCATGGCGTCGGCGAAATCCTTGAAGGTGGTGACCGCGAGGACCGGGCCGAAGATCTCCTCCTGGAAGATGCGCATCTTGTTGTTGCCCTGGAAGACGGTCGGCTTGATGTAGTAGCCGTCGGACAGGTCGCCGCCGAGATCCGCGGCCTCGCCGCCGGTGAGCACTTGGGCGCCCTCGTCCCGGCCGATGGCGAGGTACGAGGAGATCTTCTCGAACTGGTCGTTCGACGCCTGGGCACCCATCATGGTGTCGGTGTCGAGCGGGTTGCCCTGCTTGATCTTCGAGACGCGGTCGACGGCCTTGGCGATGAACTCGTCGTAGATGTCCTGCTGGATCAGCGCGCGGCTCGGGCAGGTGCACACCTCGCCCTGGTTGAGTGCGAACATCGAGAAGCCTTCGAGCGCACGGTCGAGGAAGCTGTCGTCGGAGGACATGACGTCGTTGAAGAAGATGTTCGGGCTCTTGCCGCCGAGCTCGAGGGTGACCGGGATCAGGTTCTCCGACGCGTACTGCATGATGAGGCGGCCGGTGGTGGTCTCACCGGTGAAGGCGATCTTGCGGATGCGGTTGCTCGACGCGAGCGGCTTGCCGGCCTCGACGCCGAATCCGTTGACCACGTTGAGAACACCCGCGGGCAGCAGATCGCTGATGAGACTCACCAGGTAGAGGATCGATGCCGGGGTCTGCTCGGCGGGCTTGAGCACCACCGCGTTGCCTGCGGCGAGAGCCGGCGCGAGCTTCCAGACCGCCATGAGGATCGGGAAGTTCCACGGGATGATCTGGCCGACGACGCCGAGCGGCTCGTGGAAGTGGTAGGCGACGGTGTCCTCGTCGATCTCGGAGATCGAACCCTGCTGGGCGCGCAACGCACCGGCGAAGTAACGGAAGTGGTCGATGGCCAGCGGGATGTCGGCGGCGAGGGTCTCGCGGACGGCCTTGCCGTTGTCCCAGGTCTCGGCGACCGCGAGCTTCTCGAGGTTCTCCTCCATGCGGTCGGCGATGCGCAACAGGGCGAGGGAACGCTCGGCGACGGGGGTCTTGCCCCAGGCCGGCGCCGCCTTGTGCGCGGCGTCGAGGGCGAGGTCGATGTCCTCGGCGGTCGAACGGGCGACCTCGCAGAACGTCTTGCCGTCCACCGGCGAGGGGTTCTCGAAGTACTGACCCTTGACGGGCGGGGTCCACTGGCCGCCGATCCAGTTGTCGTAGCGCGACTCGTAGCTCATCACCGAGCCATCGGCACCGGGCTTTGCGAAGACGGTCATGGTCACTCCTTGCGTGTCGGCCTCTTCTCGAGGGCGGCTGGAACGTGTCACATGGGACACCCCGGGTATCCGATGTGATCTGCTGCACACGCTAGGTGCGGGCTGGTTGCACAAGGGTTGCAACGTGCGCAACGTGCGTTGACCAGGCCAGACGCCAACCGGAGTCAGAGTCCGTAGCGCTTGTCGAGCAGCCTGATGCGACCTCCGACGACAGCGCGGTCGGGGTGCCCGACGGGGAGTCGGTGCTCGAGCCGGCGCCAGGCGGCGAGGTCGTCTCGACCGTGAACGGAGGAGGTCCACTTGCGCAGCGCGGCGACGTCGCCGCCGGCGATCAGCCGTGAACGCAGATCCTCGCGCAGTTCTTCGAAGATCTCGACGATGCCGGGCGCCGTCGACTCGACCAGCAGACCGCCGCGGCCGAGATCGTCGACCACCGTCGGCAGGTCGGTCCCGCTTTCGATGCGCGCCCGGATGTCGGAGATGTCGGAGGAGATGTCGAGGGTGAGGCGGTACGGGCGGCTCGCGACGACGTCGGCACCGAGATCGCGCCGCAGACGGGAGATCTCGGCCCGCACACTGACCGGGTCGAGCCCCTCCTCGGCGAGCTTCAGCGCGAGTTGCTCGGTGTTGAGACCTTCGGGAAAGGCTTGCAGCAGAACGAGAATCTCGGCATGACGTGGGGACACGGTGCGCGCACTCGCCCCGTCGGCGGTGCGACGCCAGCGATGCGGGCCGTCACCGAGCACCGCGAGGTGGGCGGCGCTCAACCGCGGGAGTCCCGCGTGGAAGGTCGCCGGATCGGCGAGATCCACGGCACTCGACTGCAGTTCCCGCTCCACGGCGGCGACCACCGAACGCACTGCGGCGAGCGCGAACGGTGCCGCGACCTCGCGTCCGCCGGTCACGTCGATCACGCCGATGACGTGCCCGGTGAACGGGTCGTGCACCGGAGCCGCGGCGCAACTCCATTCCTGGACCGGGCCGGCGAAGTGTTCGGGACCGACGATCTGCACACCCCGATCAACGGCCAGGGCGAGACCGGGAGCGTTGGTCCCGACGGCCTCTTCGCTCCAGACGGAGCCCTCGACGAAGTTGATGTCGCCGGCCTTGTCGCGGGCCGCGGAGTCACCCTCGACCCACAGCAGCCGCCCGACCTGGTCGGTCAGGGCCACGACGACGCCGGTGTCGGCGATCGCGTCGACCATCAGCGACTGCACCAGTGGCCGGACCGCGGTGATGGGGTGTGCCGCCCGGTATTCGGCGAACTCGTCGGCGGTCATCACCGGCACCGATTCGCCGGTCGGCAGTCCGTCGGCCGGGTTGACGTCGCTGGGATCGATGCCGCGGCTCAGGGAACGGGCCCAGGAATCACGGACGATGGAGCGCACCGCATCCGACGGCGGCGTGACGCCGGAGAGGAATTCCTCATACGCGCGGCGGATGCGTGTCGCCACCGCAGCCGCGTCAGTCATGCGCCCTCCGTCGCTCGCCATATGTCGACGATTCTGCCTGGCAAACTGTGATCCCGGCAACAATCGGGGTGTGTCGGCGTCTAGAGACTACTCGGCCTGGTCAGGCGAACCGCGAGGAGAACTCCCGCGGCGTCATTCCGGTGACGGCTTTGAAGTCGCGGACGAAATGGGCCTCGTCGGCGTAGGAGAGCTCGGCGGCGAGCGTGGCGAGGGTCTCCTCGGGTTCGCGAAGACGTTCCGCCGCTTCCTGCAGGCGACGACGCTGGATGAGCCATTTGGGTGTCAGACCCAACCGGCGGCGGGTGAGTCGTTGCAGGCTCCGTTCGGTCATGTGGAACCGCTCGCAGATCTGCGCGACCGCGACCACCGTCGAATCGTTCTCGACCCAGTCGACGATCGCGTTGACGACACGACCGTCCTCGTCCATCGGGAGGTATCCCCGCAACCAGTCCTCGACGACGTCGGTCGCGGCGCGCTGGGTGTCCTCGTCCTCCGGCGCGCGTTCCATCACCGCACGCACCGACCGTGCCAGACCGTCGCCGGACTCGCCGAAGACCACCGACAGTTCATCGAACCGGTCTGTCCACTGCGCGACGTCCCCGACGAGCAATCCGCCGGCACCGGGGGTGAACATCACCCCGACCGCCCAGCCGTCGCCGGTCAGCACGGTCTCCGACAGGCCGGTGACCACTCCGTAGAACCGGGCATAGGTCTTGCTGATGACGAGCAGGCACACCGGGTACTGCAGCACGCGCTGCGGCGCCTCGGCCCCGGGCGGGACCGACCAGACCGGCACCCAGAACCGTCGCATCATCTCGTCGAGGTCCGGACTCGGACCCCACCGGCCGATGCGGCGACGGCCCGCGTCCGCAGGATCGACGAGGTGAGCGCGTTCGACGTCGTCGAGGCGCGTCGATCCCGAGTTGTCGGGTTTCATCAATCACCGTCCCCTGTCCTGGCGCTTGACTGTCATCATGACCACCACCACTGACAATTCACCACTGCTGAACCGCTACAACTCCTACGCCGACGGCTTCGGCGAGGTCCTCGCGACCGTGCCGGCGGAGGCCTGGTCCAACCCCTCGCCGTGTGACGGGTGGACGGCCCGCGACGTCGTGGCGCACGTCGTCGACAGCCAGCGGGACTTCTTCGCCGGACACGACGTCGACCTCGGTCCCACCCCGCCGTTCGACGATCCCGCGGCGGCCTGGCAGACCCATCGGGACGCCGTCGCCTCCCGCCTCGCCGATCCGGCCATCGCCGACCGTGCCTTCGACGGCCATTTCGGTCCGACCACCATCGGGGAAACGATGATCCGCTTCTACGGTTTCGACATGATCGCCCATCGGTGGGATGTCGCCACGGCCGCCGGCCTCGATCATCGTTTCACCGACGACCAGCTCACCGAGATGGAGACCGCCGCCGACGGCTTCGGGGACGCGCTCTACTCCGAAGGGGTCTGCGAACGCCTCGAGGTGCCCGCCGGCGCCGATCGCCAGACCACCCTGCTCGCCAGGTTGGGTAGGCGCGCCTGACTCAGCGACCCGCCGGCCGAACCGATCCACCCCCCGCCGGCTGAGCCGGTTCCGAGCGCAGCGAGGCACCGCGTCGAAGCCCCCACCAGCACGTCAGCCGACGGCATTCGGCCTCACCCGGTTTCGTGCGAACGAATCCCGAGCACACGCGCGGCCGCGAACGTGACGGTGAGGAACACCAGGACCACGGACACCACCACGAGCCACGTCGAGGTGGTGGTGGAGAACCCCAGAAGCCATGCGCTACCCATACCGGCCAAGGTCGCGACCACCGCGCCGACGGGCAGCACGATAGCCGTGGTCCTGGCGGTGGCTCGCGCTGCGGGATCACCTCCCGCGCGCAGGACCCAGAACACCGCAGCCACTGCCAGACCGTAGGCAACGGCACCACTCACCGCATACAGCACCATCGGCGTCATCCCGCCGGGCAAGTCGGCTGCGTTGTACGCCGGTGCCAAAGCCGGAAGAACTCCCACCGCACAACCTCCAAGGCCCGCAACGGCGGTGACACCCAGGCGGCGTCGTTCGTCGATCCGTGCGCCGGCGATACCGAGGACCACGCCGGTCAGCAACCCCACCACGGCGCCCACGGCCGCGACGACGAGGTATCGGCCGGGTTCCGAGACAGTGACGGGCCCTCCGGCAGGTGAGGAGATCGCGTAGAACTCACCGAAGCCCGGCCCCGAAGAGTCCTTCGAACAATGCGGCCGTCAGCATCGCGATCACACTTCCCGCGAGCATCAACCACAGACAGAGTCGACCCATGCACGCATCCTGCCGCACACGGGTCCGCAGGGGCGAACCTACGGAATCCAGCCGTTGTGGCGGGGATACCGGACCCGCAGATGGCCATAGAGATAGGTGCTCAGCAGGAGCGCGGCACCGGCGCCGATCGCCGGCCAGAGGAAGGCGTTGTCGAGGGAGCCGCGGACGGCCGCGACCGCCCAGCCGATCACGAACACAACCAGGGCGATCGTCGCGAGGATGCGGATGACGAGGACCAGCGTGGCGACCAACGCCCACACCGCTTCACGTGTCCGAACCGACCGCGCTCCCATGACGTCCCATCGTAATGTGACCCGTCCGTCAGGGCGCGGGTCGGCGTCGTCACGCTGTTGACCCCACTGCGCGCCGACGCGTACACAATGGACTGATGAAGACCATCCTCAACGTCATCTGGCTGCTGTTGTGCGGCCTGTGGATGGCGATCGGCTACGTCGTCGCCGGAATCATCTGCTGCATCCTGATCATCACCATCCCATTCGGCATCGCGTCGTTCCGGATGGCCAACTACGCACTCTGGCCGTTCGGCCGCACCGTCGTCCGCAAACCCACCGCCGGCGCGGGTTCGATGATCGGCAACATCATCTGGATCATCGTCGCCGGACTGTGGCTCGCCCTGGGCCATATCGCCACCGGCCTCGCCCTCTGCATCACCATCATCGGCATCCCGCTCGGCATCGCGAGCTTCAAGATGGTGCCGATCTCGCTGCTCCCGCTGGGCGCCGAGATCGTCCCCACCGACCAGCCGATGCCCGGCGGGGTCCCCGCCCGCATGTGAGGGTGCCCGACCCATCCGAGTGGGTCGTCGAGTCCGAAGAAGAGGCATGAGCCTCGCCCGGACCACTATGAGCGTCGAGGCTCTGCGTCCGCGGCTGCGGGCGGACATCTGCCGCCCAGCGGAAGGACAGCAGCAGAAGGTGAACGCGGTACGAGACCGAGGGCAGGGGGTGGGTGATGACTGATCATCTCGATCCCGAGGAAGCCGAATTGCTCGAGTTGGCGCCGGTCGTCGGGCTGAACGCACTGTCCTCCGATGAGTTGCGCGACATCGAGGCGCGGGTTGCCTCCGCTCCCGGGGACTTTCGCGAGCTGTTCGCCAAGCAGGTCCGGGCCACCAGGGAGGCCATGGCCGCGATCAGCGCGGCCACTGCGACTCCGCCCCCACCGTCCCTGCGCGATCGGGTACTCGCTGCCGCGCGGGCCGAGGCGGGACTCGAGGAACCGTCGGCCCGCGTGCCCGGCCCGTCCGTCGAGATCGTGGAGAAGCCCGGGGTCGGCGCGCCGGAGTCGGCGCCATCTGTGCCCGTCGAACCGCTCGCGGACCTCGACGCCCGACGCCCCAACCGGTCACGTCGCTTCACCTACCTCACCGCCGCCGCCGTGGCCGCGATCGCGGTCGGCGCGCTCGGTTGGGCCATCGGACTGTCGAACTCGGACGAACCCGCTACTACCCCACCCGTCGCCTCACCGGCCGAGCAGGTGTTCTCGGCCGGCGACCTGCGGTCCACGAGTGCTCCGGTCGCCACCGGGAGCGCCACCATCTACCTGGCCCAGTCCGCCGATACCGCTGTGCTGGTGATGAATTCGGTGCCGCCACCGAAGCCGGGCACGGTGTACCAGATGTGGCTCGTGGGTCCCGGCGGGACACGTTCGGCCGGCACCATGACCGACGCGGACGTCGAACCGGTCACCACCGCGGTCCTGTCCGGGATCAACACGGCCGACGCCCTGGCGTTCACCGTCGAACCGCCCGGGGGTTCGACGCAACCGACCAGCGCTCCGGTGGCCCAGCTGTCGTTGAGCTGACCGTTACTTGAGCAGCGCCCGGATCGCGTCGATGCTGTCGGCGAGGTCGGGGTTCTTGTCGGGCCGGTACCGCACGACGCGCGCGAAGCGGAGTGCAACACCACCGGGGTAGCGCGAACTGCGTTGCGCACCATCGAGTTCGATCTCGACGACGATCTCCGGGCGCAGGTAGACGGTGTGAGCGTCTCGATGCGTGGCGTGCTTCGGGAACTCCTCGGTCTGCCATCGGAGGATCTCGTCGGTGAGACCCTTGAACGTCTTGCCCACCATGACGAGTTCGCCGGTCTCGGGGTCACGGGCGCCGAGATGTAAATTCGACAGCCAGCCGGTCCGGCGGCCCGAACCCCACTCGGCACCGAGCACGACGAGATCGAAGGTGTGCGTGGGTTTGACCTTCTGCCAGGCCTTTCCGCGACGGCCGGCCACATAGAGTCCGTCGAGGGACTTGACCATCACGCCCTCGTGGCCGTCGGCCATCGCGGCGTCGAAGTGGCGCTGGGCCTCCTCGGCGGTCGGACGTGTCACCGCCGGAATCCGCAGCTGCGGGGCGATCGAGTCGATCGCGGCGAGACGTTCGGACAGCGGGCGGTCGATGAGGTCGACGCCGTCGAGGTGCAGGCAGTCGAAGAAGAACGGCTTGAGCAGCCGTTCGGGCTCGCCGGCCGCGGTGGGCCCGGAACCGAACCGGCTCATCGTGTCCTGGAACGACCGCGGCCGTCCGTCGTCGCTGAGCATGAGGGTCTCGCCGTCGAGGATGACCGAGTCGCAGGGCAGTCCGGCGATGACCTCGACGAGGTCGGGGACGTTGTCGGTGACGTCGCGGAGTGTGCGGGTGTACACCGAGACGTCGGCGCCCTTGCGGTGCACCTGGATTCGCGCGCCGTCGAGCTTGTAGTCGACGATGAGGTCGGGGCCGAGAAGGTCCAGGGCGGCGTCGAGGTTGTCGGCGGGAGTCGCGAGCATCGGTTCGACGGCGCGGCCGACCTCGAGTCCCACTCCCGCCAGCGCCTCGGCGCCGAAGCGAGCGAGCGCCGCGGTCTCCGGCAACGATCCGGTGAGCATGTGCGCACGACGCACCGCGGTCAGCGGTTCACCGGTGACCTTCGCGATCGCGTCGGTCATGACCCCGGCCAGCGCGCCCTGCCGCAACTCGCCGGTCAGCAAGGCGACCAGGAACTTCTGCTCCGGTTCGGTGGCGGCGCCGAACATCGCGCTGAGGATCTCGGCGCGGCGGCTCGTCGAACCCGGTCCGCTCGCCGAAGCGAGTTCGCCGAATGCGGCGTCGACCTCGGCGACCTCGAGGGACGGCTCCCCGGCCGGTTCGGACACGAGCTTCGACAGTGATCGCCAGCCGACACCCAACCTGCCCTGCGGTATCTCGCCGGACAGCCAGGCGACCACGATGGGGAGCTCGGCATCGGTGGCGGTGCCCAGCAACCCGGCCAGCACCTCGGTCTTGCGGGTGCGTGAGCGGTCGCGCGCGACATCGGAGGACGTCTGAACCACGTCGATCAATCTCACGCCACCGACGGTACGCCGCGGGTCGGACACGGCCGGCACCTCGCGGCAGCCGGTGCCGGACCTCAGACCTCGGTCAGGTCGACCGTCTTGGTCTCCCGGACGCTGAAGAGGGCGATCAGCGTCGTGCAGGCGGCGACGGCGAGATACACACCGACCCAGCCCACACCGAAGTCGGCAACGATCCACGTCGCGATGAACGGCGCGACCGCGGCGCCGATGATCGAGGCCACGTTGTAGGAGATCCCCGAACCCGTGTAGCGGACGTTGGTCGGGAACAGTTCCGGCAGGATCGCGCTCATCGGCCCGAACGTCAGACCCATCAGGGTCATGCCGAGGATCAGGAAGAACAGCATCGTGCCGTCGGTCATCGACGACGGGTCGAGGATCAGCTCGAAGCAGAGTCCGAACACGATGATCGCCGCCGTGACCACGAGGAGGAAGGCGCGACGGCCGAACAGGTCGGCGAGACGACCCGAGATCGGCACGCACGCAGCGAAGAACAGCACGGCGATGAGTTGCAGCTCGAGGAAGTCGGCGTAGCCGATCGACAGCTTCACACCCGACGCGTCGGTGACCTTGCCGGTGCCGTAGGAGATGATCCAGGTGGTCACGATGTAGAAGAGCGTGTACGTCGCGACCATGATGAAGGTGCCCGCGACGAGCTCCCGCCAGTTGGACTTCACCACCTCGGCGAGCGGCGCCTTGACCTTCTTGCCCTCTTCCACCGCCTTGGCGAACACCGGTGTCTCGGTGAGCTTCAGGCGCACGTACAGGCCGACGGCGACCATGATCGCGCTGGCGAGGAACGGGATTCGCCATCCCCATGTCATGAACGCGTGGTCGGAGGCGGAGGTCTTGGCGTCGAAGTCGAGGCCGTAGATCAACAGCAGGAAGGTGCCGTTGGCGAAGAGGAACCCGATCGGCGCGCCCAGTTGCGGCCACATGGCGGCCCAGGCCCGCTTGCCCTTCTCGGCGGTCTCGGTCGCGAGAAGCGCTGCGCCAGACCATTCCCCGCCGAGACCGAGACCCTGGCAGAAGCGCATCAGCGCCAGCAGGGCCGGGGCCAGATAGCCTACCGAGTCGTAGGTGGGCAGCAGGCCGATGACGAAGGTCGCGACACCCATCGTGAGCAATGACCCGACCAGCGTCGCCTTGCGGCCGACCCGGTCACCGAAGTGGCCGAACAGGACCGAGCCGATGGGCCGCGCCACGAAGGCAAGTCCGAAGGTCGCGAACGACGACAACAACGCCGCGGTCTCGTCACCGGACGGGAAGAACAGCACCGGGAACACCAGCACCGCGGCGGTGGCATAGATGTAGAAGTCGAAGAACTCGATGCTCGTACCGACCATCGACGCGATGACGATGCGACTCCGGGGTACCGGTGGTTGTTCGGGGTGGTCGATGTTGCGGACGGCGGACTCGCTCATTCGTGGGAGGTTACGCCTGCGAACCACGTCACGTCGGCGAGTGGTGGGCCGGTGAGGCACTCACCCGTTGTCCGTCTCGGCGGTGTCATCCTCGGCCTTCTCGCCGCCCATGAGCCCCTCGGGCGTCGCCGGAGGCGGCTCCTGTGACTCGCCTGTGGGATAGGCGGCCTCGAACGCCCGGACTGCCGCGCCGACGGTCGGAAAGACATGCGCCGGGTCGAAGTCCTCGAGGAGTCCCTGCGCACGCAACATGCCCTCGAGTTCGGGATCGACGCCGGCGAGAACGAAATGGGCGTCCCGCGAATGCACGAACGCGACGAGGTCGTCGAGCACACCGGTTGCCGAGTAGTCGACATACGAGATCACCGTGCAGTCGAGGACCAGCCAGCGCACCGGATCGGGGGCGGACTCGACGAGCGCCACGACGTCGTCGGCGAATCGATTGACGTTCGCGTAGAACAGATCTGCGTCGTAGCGGAACACGATGAGGCCCGGCATGGACTGCTGGCCGCCCCGAGCGGGCCGATATTCTCGCGCACGTCCGTGATCGGACACCCCGACGACGAACCTCTCCGGTCGGTATTGCCGGCGGATGATCTCCAGCAACGACACCACCATCGCGGCCAGAATCCCGTTCTGCACCCCGAACACCACGACGACGACCGCGGTGAGCACCGCGATCCCGAACTCGATCCGGCGGATCCGCCACATCCGACGGAACGAGTGCACGTCGATGAGGTCGATCGCGACCAGGAACACGATCGCGGCGAGCACGGCATGCGGCAGGTGGGCCAGCGCCGGGCCGAGGAAGGCGACCGCGGCCAGTGCCGTCGCGGCCATGGTCAGGTTGGCGACCTGGGTGCGGCCGCGTTGCTCCTCGAGGAACTGGGTCTTGGTGGGGCTTCCGTTCACCACGAACGTAGAGTTCAGTCCCGCAACGATGTTGGCCGCCGCCAGGCCGACCATGTCGCGGTTCACGTCGGTGGTCTCGCCGTGCTTGTGCGCGAGTCCTCGTGCCGTGCCCGCGCTCTGGGCCAGGATCACCACCGCGCAGCCGAACGCGACGGTCGCCGCCTTGGGCACGGCATCCCATCCCAACCCGGTGGGCAGACCGAAATGCGGCATGTCGCCGCGCAGGGTTCCGACGACCGGCAGGTCGTCGTCCCAGCCGAACACCGCGACCAGCACGATGGATGCCACCACCAGGACGAATGCCGCGGGTGATCGAGGGAGAACCCGCCGCGCCACCAGCAGCACGCCCAGCGACGCGGCCGCGAACGCCGTCGATGCCCAGTCGATCGAGCCCAGACGGTCGACGATCGCGGCGCACCGCTCCCACACCCAGCCCTCGGCTCGCGGCAGGCCGACCATTCCGGGAACCTGCCCGACGATGACCGTGAGGCCGGTCCCGGCGAGGAAGCCCACCAGAACCGCGGTGGAGAGGAAGTCGGCGAGAAATCCCAGTCTCAGCAGCCGCGCAAGCGCCAGGAACACCCCCGTGACCAGGGCGATCAGCGATGCCCAAGCCAACCACTCGGGCGAATCGGGTTCCACCCCGACGACGCCGATACCGGCGATACCCGACGCCAGCAGTGCCGCGGTTGCGGAGTCCGCGCCCACGACGAGAAGCCGCGAGGCCCCCAGCAACGCAAAGGCGACCGCCGGCAGGATGATGGTGTACAACCCAGCCGACACCGGCACATGCGCAATCGAGCTGTACCCCATGCATTCTGGGATCGCGACGGCCGCGAGGGTCACTCCGGCCACGACGTCGGCACGCAGCCACGCGAGCCGGTAACCGCGCAGCGCGGGCGGGACCAGCGCATGGAGCGCGATCATGACGTAGACCGTACCCCGCCGACTCGGCCTTCCCACCGCACTTGTCCCGGTTCGTGGCGCCGGTTTCTGGGTACCCGGTGCCGACCATGCTTTCCGTCTGAGGAGGACACCGTGGACACCGCCCTGTGGATCATCATCGCCGTGATCGTCGTGATCATCCTGCTAGTCGCACTGCTGTTCTTCCTACGGAAGCGCAGAGATCTCCGGCGCACGAAGGCCCAGCGCATCCGCGAGAACGCGGCCGGCGACATGTCGGAGTTGCGCCGGCGGGAGGCCACCGCGCAAGAGGCGCAGGCGCACGCGCGCAAGGTCCAGGCCGAGGCCGATGCCAAGGCCGCCGAGGCCCGACGACTCAATGAACAGGCTCGCGCCCACGAAGGCCACGCCGCCGAGAAGCGGGACGAAGTACAGAGCACGCTCGCCCACGCCGACAAACTCGATCCCGACGTCCGGGCCGAGGCCGAACGCCGCGACGATCGTCCCCTGGACACCCCCGGCCACAAACACGAACTGGGTGACAGCCGCCCAGGCGGCAACCAACCGGGCGGCAACCAACCGGCTGGCAACCAACCGGGCGGCAACCGGCTGGGCGAGCACCTACCCGGCGGGAACCCGACGAGGAACCCGCAGCAACCCCCTCGCGACGTCCCGTGAAAAAACCCGGCGCGGGCGCCTGACAGGCGGTCCGCGCCGGGTCTCTCCGGTCGATTCCTCGCGGCTCAGCTGCCGCGCTTGATCCACTCCTCGAGATGGGGTGCCTCGGCGGCGATCGTCGTGCCGTCGCCGTGACCGGTGTAGACCTTGGTCTCGGGGTCGAGGGTGAAGATCTTCTCCGTGATCGAGGCGATGATCGTCGGGAAGCTCGAGTACGAGCGTCCGGTCGCTCCCGGTCCGCCCTGGAACAGGGTGTCACCGGAGAACAGCACGCCCGCCTCGGGCAGGTGGATCACCGACGAACCCGGCGAGTGGCCGGGTGTGTTGATGATCGTCAGCTCGGTACCGGCGATGCTGATCTTCTGGCCGTCCTCGAGATCCTGATGCGACACCCCGGGGTGGGTGTCGTTCCAGAGCATGTCGTCTCCGGGGTGCAGGAGGATCGGCGCACCCGTGGCCTCCGACAGCTCCGGCGCAACGGTGACGTGATCGTTGTGACCGTGGGTCAGCACGATCGCCTTCACCGTGCGGTCGCCGACACCTTCGAGGATCGGGGCCGCCGAGTGCGCGGCGTCGATGATGATGACCTCGTCGTCGTTGCCGACGAGCCACACGTTGTTGTCGACATCCCACGTGCCGCCGTCGAGGCTGAAGGTGCCCGAGGTGACGACGTTGTCGATACGCAGCCCGGCCATCAGAGTTCCACCACCGAACGCAGGACCTTGCCGGCCTCCATCGCCGAGAACGCGGCCTCGACGTCGTCGATGCCGATGCGTTCGGTGACGAACTTGTCGAGCGGCAGACGGCCCTGCTCGTAGAGGTCGATGAGCATCGGGAAGTCGCGCTCGGGCAGGCAGTCGCCGTACCACGACGACTTCAGTGCGCCACCGCGCGAGAAGAAGTCGACCAGCGGCATCTCCAGGGTCATCTCCGGCGTCGGCACACCGACCAGGACGACGACGCCGGCGAGATCGCGCGCGTAGAAGGCCTGCTTGTAGGTCTCCGGGCGGCCGACCGCGTCGATGACGACGTCGGCGCCGTTGCCGTCGGTCAGGTCCTGGACCGCGGTGACCACGTCGTCGACCTTGCTGCCGTCGATGGTGTGGGTCGCGCCGAGGTCCTTGGCCCACTCGAGCTTCGACGGATCGCGGTCGATCGCGATGATCGTCGTCGCACCGGCCAGCTTGGCGCCGGCGATCGCGGCGTCACCGACACCGCCGCAACCGATGACGGCGACCGAGTCGCCGCGGCCCACGTTGCCGGTGTTCATGGCGGCGCCGATACCGGCCATGACTCCACAGCCGAGGAGACCGGCGACAGCCGGGTCGGTGTCGGGATTGACCTTGGTGCACTGCAATTCGTGGATGAGGGTCTTCTCGGCGAAGGCGCCGATGCCCAGCGCCGGGGTCAGCTCGGTGCCGTCGGTCAGAGTCATCGGGACGCTGGCGTTGAAGGTGTCGAAGCAGTACCACGGACGGCCGCGCTTACACGCGCGACACTGACCGCAGACCGCACGCCAGTTCAGGACGACGAAGTCGCCGACCTCGACATGGGTGACATCCGAGCCGACCGACTCGACGACACCGGCGGCTTCGTGACCGAGCAGGAAGGGGTACTCGTCGTTGATGCCGCCCTCGCGGTAGGCGAGGTCGGTGTGGCAGACACCGCAGGCCTTGATCGACACGACGACATCGCGCGCACCCGGGTCCGGGATCACGATGTCGACGACCTCGGTCGGCGCCTTCTTGCTGCGCGAGATGACTCCCTTGACTGTCTGAGACATGCGTTGGTTCCTTCCGCAACTGCGTTGTCAGCGTTTCTTGCTCGGCTGTGCTCCCGGTCGCGACGACGTGATTCGCCCTCACCGGACACATCGCCACAACCTTATCGGTACGCGTATCGACCGTCCACTCATGGTCAACATCGTTCACCAGTAGTGGTCAACGACGGAACCGCTCGACGGAACCCGGTCGGGCCGCCAGGTTTGGTTGTATCCGTCGTCGGGCACGCCACATGGGAGAACCATTCGTGTCGACCACGAGGAGGCAGACGATGGCTGAGAAGAAACGTGACCCGGGACCATCGGTCAAGGACGACGAGCTCTACGAGAAGCTGCGCGACGAGGGAAACTCGAAGGAGAAGTCCGCGCGGATCGCCAACGCCGCGGCCAACAGTTCCCGGTCGGACGTGGGCCACAGCGGCGGCAAATCCGGTTCCTATGAGGACTGGACCGTCGACGAGCTCAAGAAGCGCGCGAAGGAACTCGACATCAGCGGGTATTCCGATCTGAAGAAGGACGAGCTGGTCGAGAAGCTGCGCAACCACTGAGACCGCAGCTCGAGGAGCAGCCCGAACAGCACCGAAGCCGCCGGCCCAGAAGGGTCGGCGGCTTCGGCGTGTTGATGGACGATGCCGGTCAGTGCGCCTCTCGGCGAGTGGCCGCTCGAAGCGGCAAATGGGGTGAGGCCCGGGGCATGAATCCGTCACCGTCGAGGTCTTCAACTGCGACCGTCCCGGATCTATTCCGGGGCCGCGCACACTTGCGTGATACTCGCTTCGACACGGTGGCTCGCTGGCGCTCGCTACCGGCTCAACGAGCAGAAACAACGCGGTGGCTCGCTCGCGCTCGCTACCGGCTCAACGAGCACACGACGCCGTGGCTCAACGAGCGGAAGCAGTCAGCGGATGAGCCCGGCGTCCTGGAAGGCGGTCAGCGCGGTCTCGCCGGTGTTCCACAGTCCACGGACGTCACCACGAGCCCCCGCGACCATGTTCCGGTCCTGCAGCGCGAGCCCGTTACGGAAGGTCAGCACGTTGTAGCCGACATCCGCCGCCCGCAGCATCGGACCGGTTGCGCGGCCGGCACCGGCGACCCGGTCGAGCCCCTCCCCCAGCACGTAGAAGCGAAGGACCGGCCCGAGGTCGACCCCATACTCGCGGTTCGTCGACGTCACGATCGAATTACCGTGCGCAGCAATGGAGTCGACGATGAAGAAGAAGTCACGGGCGTTGGTCGTCGTCGCCCGGGAGTCGGCGGTCGCATAGGCCAGGTCGACGGTGATGTGTGCGTTGTAGCCGGCCATCGCGACTCGTTGACCCGGGACGCGGCAGTCGGCGGCCATGTCGAAGTAATGCCGCCACTGTGCAGGAACCGGACGCCCGCTGAACTCCTCGCGCACTGCGTCGAGGAAGCGGTTGAGGAGTTCGAGGCTGATCACCGGTGCCCAGCCCGGGGTCTGGAAGACTTGCGGCCGGTTCTGCAACGGCATCACCGCGTCGCGTTCGACCGACGCCAGCCCGAGCGCGAACAATCCGCGACGGTCGTCGTTCTCGGTGAGGATGTCGACGATTCCGTAGAGCCGCTCGACGTTTCGTCGAAGCTGGACCAGCGGGAGCTCCCGCGACCCGGCGTCGTACGAGCTCAGCTCGACGATGCGGGCACGGTCGGCAGAGGTGAGCGTCGATCCGCAGACCGTCGTCGGCGCAGCGTCGGCGGGTGCCGCCACGAGAAGGGCCGAGGTCAGTCCGAGGCTCAGCAGGATCGCCGAAAACAGTCGCATGAAGCCGAGGGATACCCCGATCCGGTGGCAGACATGCGCGTCAAACCCCACGATCTCCACCGATCGCGGGCGATCAGGGCAGCAGGCCTGCCTGTCGCGCGACGACCACGGCTTCGAGCCTCGACGACGCGCCGAGCTTCCGCATCGCGTCCTTCATATAGCTCTTCACGGTGTGCACGGTCAGGCCGAGCGCCTCGGCGATGCGGGCATTCGAGTAGCCGAGGGCCGCGAGCGACAGCACGTCCTGCTCGCGTCCGGTGAGCTCGACCGCGGATGAGTCGGCGGCGGCCTCGGCGAGCAGGACCTCGGTGATGGCGGTGAGCTGTTCGGAGAGGCGGGCGTCGTCGACGGTGTCGGCCAGTGACCGCAGGCGTGCGTACGCGGCGGTCATGCGGTCGCGCAGCTCGTCCTCGTTCTGTGCACCCTGCTCCAGCCGGGTCCGGGAGGCCACGATCTCCTGTTCGACGGCGCGGGCCTCCGCGGCCAGGACGTCGAGCATGCGCCCGCCGATCGGATCGGGGGTGTGCAGCGCGCCGTAGATGACCGCGACCGGCGTGCGATCGACGATGATCGGTGCGGCCATCATCGCGCGCAGGCCCTCGCGTTCGATGAGGGTGTTGTAGCGGTGGGTGATGTGCGGGGTCCGCACATAGTCCTCGACCACCATCGGGCGGTTCAGCGCCACCACCTTGCCGCCCAGTCCGTGCCCGACATCGACCGACAGCCCATTCAGCGCACCCACATGCTTACCGGCGAAATGCTGCAGACGCAGACTCGTCGAATTGTTGACGACGCCGGCGAAGGCCAGCGGCACTCCGCTCGATGTGCGCACCCGTCGCAACGCGTCGGTGACGATCCCGCTCAGCGGCTCGGGCATCTCACCTCTTCTATCCCCCTCTTCGGAGGGTGGCAGGGACTACGGACGGCGGTCACACTGTGACCCAGCTTACTCAGTCAAGAGCGAGGTTCACGATGACACAGGCGACGACGACCCCCACCGACATGGTCGACCGCTGGTTGGCAATCTACGGGGCGCCCGACGCGAACGCGGCGGCACTCCTCGTCGACGGTCAGGATCCCGACGCGGTGGCGTTCACCGTGATCGAGGTCGAGGCCTCCGCCGACGCCGATTCCGCACCGGTGCCGGTGACCACGGACGTGACCTACGGCGACCTCGCCGAGCGGTCCAAGCGCTTCGCGTCGGCACTGGCCGACCTGGGCGTCGGTCGCGGTGACACCGTCGGCGTCCTCATGGGCAAGCGCGAGGAGCTCGTCGTCGCGCTGCTGGCCATCGCCCGCCTGGGTGCCGTCTACATCCCGCTGTTCACCGCGTTCGCCACCCCTGCGATCGAGATGCGGCTGCGCGCCGGAAACGCGAAGGTCGTGATCACCGAGCCGAGCCAGGCGTCGAAGCTGGACGGCGTCGAGGGCATCCAGGCCATCATCGCCGGCGAGCAGTTCGAGGAGCTGGTGGACTCGCACGATCCGATCGCCGAGTCGGTGGCCGTGGGCGGCGAGGGCACGCTGATCCTGCTGTTCACCAGCGGCACCACCGGTGCACCGAAGGGCGTCCCGGTGCCGGTCAAGGCGCTCGCATCGTTCGTCGCCTACATGCACTACGGGCTCGACGTCCGCGCCGACGACGTGTTCTGGAACGCCGCCGACCCGGGCTGGGCGTACGGCCTCTACTACGGCATCCTCGGCCCGCTGGCCGCCGGCCGCCGAAACCTGCTGCTCCACGCCGGTTTCAGCCCGGAACTCACCGCCCAGATCCTCGGCGGTCTCGGCGTCACCAACTTCGCCGCCGCACCCACCGTCTACCGCTCGCTGAGCAAGGACCCGCGGATCACCGGTTTCTCGCTGCGACGCGCGTCGTCGGCCGGCGAGCCGCTGACCCCGGACGTCATCGGCTGGGCCCAGCAGGCACTCGGCACCGAGGTCCGTGACCACTACGGCCAGACCGAGCACGGCATGTTCATCAACAACCACTGGCACGACGACGTCCACGAGGCGCTCGTCCCCGGTTCCATGGGCAAGCCGATGCCGGGCTTCGCCGCCGGCGTCGTCGACGGCCAGATCGCGATCGACGTCCCCGCCAGCCCCCTCATGTGGTTCTCCGGCTACCTCGACGCCCCGGACAAGACCGCCGCACGGTTCACCGAGGACCGCCGCTGGTACCTGACCGGCGACACCGGACGCGCCGACGAGGAAGGACGCTACTTCTTCACCGCGCGCGACGATGATGTGATCATCATGGCCGGCTACCGAATCGGCCCCTTCGACGTGGAGAGCGTGCTCATCACGCATCCGTCGGTGATCGACGTCGCGGTGGTCGGACGCCCCGACGAACTGCGCGGCGAGGTCATCGAGGCGTTCGTCGTGCTCGCCCCCGGCGTCGAGGGCACCGAAGCCCTCGAGAAGGAGCTGCAGCAGCTGGTGAAGAGCGAGTTCGCCGCCCACGCGTACCCGCGCACCGTGCATTTCGTCGACGCCCTCCCCAAGACGCCCAGCGGCAAGATCCAGCGGTTCCTGCTGCGCAAGGGATAGACCGACCGCGTTCGTCGGTGATCGAAGACGACGCGGCCATGACGCGCGACCCAGCGGGTGCCCCCCTTTCGCTGGGCCGCGTGACCATCGAGGTGCCGTGGCCGGCTGCCGCAATCCGGCTGGCCCGGTCACCCCGATTTCGGTTCGCACCGTCGCGAACCGTCACGGCCGACGGGTCATTCACCCCCGGGTGACCCGTCGGCCGGGGACCCCTCATCACCCGATAGGCCGTCTGGTCAACGCCAGCACCGAATCCGGCGGCGTCGCACCCGAATACGTGATCGGTTCGTCGTAGACCGTTCTCATCGGTACGACGCCGGTCCAGTCCGACGACTCGACGCCCGGTCCGCCGGTGCGGGCCTTGGCGATCCACTGGCCGTCGACGATCGGTAGTCGCAGAGCCACGGTGGCCGCGAGTTCTTTCCGCGTGGTCTCTCACACCTCGGCAACTCGACCCGGAATGAGCTTGTCGGACAACACCTCCAGCGCCGACCTCGCGTCGTCTACCAGCTCGAGCGTGCCCCGCACCACCGCCGAACGGTAGTTGGCGGAGTGATCGAAGAGGGTGTCGGCGATGACGAGGCCGTCCATCGCGAAGACCGTGAACGTCACGGGCGCTCCCGCCGCGACATGACGCAGGGCTCCCGCCCCGGTCGATCCGTGGAGCGCGATGGCGTCGCCGTCGCGGGCGAACAGCATCGGCACCGACCACGGCAGGCCGTCGACGACGGTACTGAGCGTCCCGACTTTCGCCTCGTCGAGGAGTTCGTCGAGGGCTGCACGATCAGTCGCGCGATCGGGTTTGCGGGTGAGCGCGCCGAGTGGGGATGTCATGGCGCCCATCGTCGGGTACGGGCCACCTCCGCTCAACCGAAATAGCCGTCCGGCTCGGCTGCAGAAGACGTGGGGACGAGGACCGGAGTTGTCCTCAATGGCTCATAACGTGGTTCTCACCAGCACGAACGAGCTACCCACGACGAACCGGAGAGCATCATGAGCACCTACACCCCCGCAGAACTCAGCGTCGATGTCATCGGCGAGAAGCGCGAACTTCTCACCCTCTTGCAGGACCAGCGCAACCTGCTCAAGATCGCCGCCCGCAACCTCTCCGACGAGCAGGCACGCAAGCAGAGCACGGTCAGCACGCTGACAATCGGCGCCCTGATCAAGCACCTCGCCCACGGTGAGGAGAACGCCGCCGACGTCATCACCGAGCGGGATGAAAACGCCGAGTTCGACATGAGCCGGGCGACAACCGAATACGAGCTGACCGAGGGCGAGACCCTGGCCGGGTGGTTGGAGGCCTACGACCGCAACGCCGCTCGACTCGACCGCGTGATCGCCGACGCCGAGAGTCTCGACGAACTGATCCCTCAACCCACCGCGCCGTGGGCACCCGAGCGCGAGTGGTCCACGATCCGCACGATGATCCTTCACCTGCTCCGCGAGACCTCCCACCACTGCGGACACGCCGACATCATCCGGGAGGCGCTCGACGGGCAGACCACGATGGGCGCGATCTCGGAGGGTCAGGACTGGGCCGACGCCGAGTGGGTGCAGTAGCTCACTCGATGGTCACCGCCCGACTGTGCCAACCGGTCGCGCCCTCCGGGATGGGCGGCACCCGCTCTTCGGGCTGCGTCGCGCCGGTGGCGTCGGTCGCGCGGCAGTACAACGTGTGTCGGCCGGGCGTGGCGTCCCAGATCCATGTCCACTGCCGCCAGGTGTCGGTCGAGTACTCGGTGGCGAGCTCGGCCGGATTCCATGGTCCGTCGTCGACGCGGACCTCCACCGAACGGATACCCCGATGCTGCGCCCACGCGGTGCCCGCGACGACCACCGGTCCCGCGGGCGTCGTCGACAGCGGTGCGGGCCGATCGATCCGCGACGCCGTCTTGATCGGTCCCCGCACGCCCCAGCCCCGCTGGGTCCAATAGGCCTCGGCGCGATCGAAGCGGGTGATCTCCCAGTCGACGACCCACTTGCACGCCGACACGTAACCGTAGAGACCGGGGATCAACTGCCGCACGGGGTATCCGTGCTCGAGGGGTAGCGGTTCGCCGTTCATGCCGACGGCGAGCAGCGCATCGCGGCCGTCCCGGATCGCCTCGAGCGGGCTTCCCGACGTCCATCCGTCGACGCTGGTGGCCAGCAGCATATCTGCGTCGGCGTGTACCCCGACCTCGGCGAGGATGTCGCGCATCGAGTATCCGAGCCAGCGTGCGTTCCCGGCGAGGTCGCCGCCCACCTCGTTGGACACGCAGGTGAGCGTGATGATCCGCTCGATCGCGGGCATCGACTGCAGGTCGTCCCATCTCAGTGTCATCTCGCGGTCCACCATCCCGTGAATCCTCAACCGCCAATCCGTGGTGGTCAGCTGCGGGACCTGGAGCGCGGTGTCGATCCGGTAGAACTCGCGGTTGCCGGTCATGAACGGTGTCGCACCATCGATCCGCAACTCGGTACCCGGCGGGACCGGCCTGCTCGCAGAAGTCGTGCGCGGCAACCGAAGCCGCACGCGTTCCGCGAGAGCGCCACCGGTGTCCGCGGCGCGCCGGGCCAGGCCGGCGCACACCGCACCCGTCACGACGACGATCCCGACCGCACCGACGAACTGGCGGCGAGACCACCCCCCTGAGCGGGACGCATCCTCTTCGGACACGTTCCCGACGGCACTCCCGCGCCCCAGCACCACCAGCACACCTACCGCCACCAGGCCGGCGGCAACCGGCGGAACGACGTAGGACACCTCCACCGTGGGACGGGTCAACGCGGCAGCCACGCCGACAGCCGCGAAGGCCACGACGATCAGCACCCCGACGGGCGGGCGCTTGACCTGCAACACTCCGGCAGTCACGGCGATCAGCAGAATCACCAGCGCCATGCCTGCCAGCAGCACCGGCTTGTCCGCCGTTCCGAAGCGGTCTATCGCGAACTCGCGGGCGAATGAAGGCGCATGGTCGACGAGAAACGCCGCGACCGCGCGATACGGAGACGCGAACTGCGAGACACTTACCGCGACGAGTTCGCCGACCGCCAGGCCGCCCGCCACCGCTACGACACCGGACACCGCTGCCCGCACAGTCGACTCCCGAAACACTCGCACCATCGTCAGCTCCGTTTCTTCCGACTGGAGTTCGCTCACCGACAGCACTCGGATTGGACCAATCCGACACCGGAGCAATCCGCAACGACCAGAGCAGCGAATGACGTCGTGAGTCCGGCCAGACGGTCGGGCCACGACCTACTAGATTGGATGGGCCATGGCCATCAAACGAATTCAGCGCCTCGTGGTCGCGGCGTCCGGGCTGGTGTTGGCCGTCGGCGTCGTTGCCGGGTGTTCCAGCGACTCCGACTCGGACAGCAGCACTTCCACGACCGGTGCCATGACGGAAATGACCAGCGAGTCCGCCGACACCGCCACCGGACCGGTCGGCCCCGGCTGTGCGGACTACGCTTCGGCCAACCCCTCTGGCGCAGGCTCGGTTTCCGGGATGGCAATGGACCCGGTCGCCACTGCCGCATCGAACAACCCCGAACTGAAGACGCTCACGCAGGCCTTGTCCGGGCAACTGAATCCGCAGGTGAACCTGGTCGACACACTCAACAACGGTGAGTACACCGTCTTCGCACCCACCGACGACGCCTTCGCCAAGCTGCCGGCCGAAACCGTCGAGCAGCTCAAGACCGATTCGGAGCTGTTGACCAAGATCCTCACTTACCATGTGGTTTCGGGTCAGGCCGCGCCGGACAAGGTCGTCGGTGAACACAAGACACTCGAGGGTCAGACCCTGACGGTGACCGGGTCGCCGGACATGCTCAAGGTCAACGACACGAGCAGCGTGGTCTGCGGTGGCGTCGCGACCGCCAACGCGCAGGTCTACATGATCGACACCGTCCTGACGCCGCCTGCCGCCGGCTGATCACCGATCCCATCGGTCCGGTACGAGGAAGCACACGCCGGTTCCCTGGACGAGCACGCCGCTCGTCCAGGGAACCGTCGTGTGTGCGTTCAGTAGTCGGCCATCTCGTCGGCGGCGCGATCGGCCGTAAGTGCGGACACCTGGATCGGCACCCCGGTCATGTTCGCCATCCCCGCCAGACGTTCGAGATCGGCGGGGTCCGAGGAGATCAGGGCGTTGACGTTCACCCCGCCGGCACCGAGGTCGTTCTCGGCAGCCGCGTTCGCACGGGTCCAACCGCCGGAACCGTTGTGTCCCCAGCCATGTGGGATCGCGACCACACCGGGCTTGATGTCCTCGGTGATCGTCACCGGCAACGAGATCCGGCCGTGGCGTGACGCGACGGTCACCAGGTCACCCTCGCCGAGACCGCGTGGGTTCGCATCGTCGGGATGCATCCGGGCCGCGTGCGACCGGCCTCCGCGCAGGAGCATCGGCGCATTGTGCTGCCAACTGTTCTCCGAGCGGATCTCCCGCATACCGATGAGCCGCAACGGATACTGCTCGTCCGGGTCGACGGTCAGCCGCTCGACCTCGTCCATCAACTCCGGTGCCGCCAGCCGAATTCGCCGATCCGCGAACGTCACCGTCTTTCTCAGCTGCCCGGGAGCGAGACCGTCGGCCACGACGATCCCGTGCGGGAACCTCTCGACGAGCTTGCGATAGGTCACCCCGTCGCGTCGTAGACCGAATCGATCACCGCCCAGGCCCATCCGGATCACCAGGTCGGACACCACGCGCGGGGTCACCGGCCGTCCGAGACGTCGCGTGACGACGTTGACGAGGTGGAACGCACCGAGCAGCGGATTCCGCCTCGACAGCGCTCCGATCAGGTCGTTGATCACCGTCCACTCCTCACGCGCCTCGCCCTGAGGCGGGATCACCGCCTCGGTCGCCTGCTTGAACGGCGTCGTGAACAGCGCCTGGAACGGGAGCAGGAAATCCTCGCGTTCGTACATCGTGGTGGCCGGCAGGATGTAGTCGGCGTGGGCGTTGGTCTCGTTGCGGTAGATGTCCAGCGACACAAGGAGATCGAGGTCGTCGAGCGCAGCGCGCAGTTCGTCGCCGTTGGGTACCGAGAGCACCGGGTTGCCCGCGCTGACGAACAGCGCACGCAACTGTCCCTTTCCCGGCGTGGTGATCTCCTTGGCCATCAACGACGCCGGCGCAGTGCCCAACACCTGGGGCAGGTTCCCGACGCGGCTGCGCCGCCCCGCCCAGGCGAAGCTCGAAATCCGCTGGAGTGCAGCCACACCCAGTCGCTGTCCGGGGACACCGAGGTCGCCGAACATCGACCCTCCGACCACGTCGAGATTGCCGGCCACGAGGTTGACCATGTCGAGCAGTGCGGTCGTCAGCGTGCCCGTCCGGCCCAGGGACGTCCCGACGCGTCCGTAGACGGTGGCGCGTTCGGTCGAGACCAGGGCCCGGGCGATCTCCCGAACCTTCTCCGGCGGGATGTCGGTGCGGGCCGCGGTCACCTCCGGCGCATAGCCGGCCACCATCGCCTTCAAGTCGTCGACCCCGCGCGCCCGGCGCCGCAACCGCTCCTCGTCGACCGATCCCTCGTCGAACATCACCTGCAGCAGCGACAGCAGGAACAGTGCATCGGTGTCGGGGGTGATGGGCAGCCAATCGAATTCGCGGGCGGTCTCGGTGTGCCGCGGGTCGACGACGAGAACGGTGCCGCCCCTCCCGGTGATCGCGTTGAGCCCCTCGCGGATGCGTGGCGAGCTCATCACCGAGCCGTGCGACACAACGGGATTGGCGCCGATGATCATCAGGTAGTCGACCCGGTTGATGTCCGGGATGGGAGCGGCGACGGGGTTGCCGTACAGGAAGTGACTCGCCACGAAGCGGTTGTTCACGTCCTGCGATCCCGCCGAGTACACATGCGGTGTCCCGAGCAGGTTCATGAAGACCGCGGCCCACAGGACGTGCCCGGTGGAGAACGTCGCGGGATTGCCGAAGTACCAGCCGACGGCGTCGCTGCCCCGTGCGCGCTGGACCTCGCGGAGACGGTCGGAGATCTCGGCCAGGGCGGTGTCCCAGGAGATCTGTTCGAAGTCGCCGT
Organism: Gordonia sp. GONU; assembly: GCF_024733855.1. NCBI lineage: Bacteria > Bacillati > Actinomycetota > Actinomycetes > Mycobacteriales > Gordoniaceae > Gordonia > Gordonia sp. GONU. The sequence continues at coordinate 11,982 of NZ_JANRHB010000017.1, read as the reverse complement.
CGGGGCGTCGACGCAGCGGATGACGCAGACGATCCGGGTCGTTGACGATCTCGGCGAAAGCGATGCCCTTGGGACAGGCGAACCCCTTCGACAGCGGGTGGTCCTTGTCGGGCCGCAGCGAGACCAGCCGATCACCGTCGACGGTGGCGATCATCCCGCAGAGCGGCTCACAGATCCGGCAGTAGGTGGGCTTGTCCTGCGTCATGTGCCGTCCCCCCGGCCCCGGGTCGTCGGCCGGAGGCCTATCGTCGTGACAGTCGGTGTGATTCCGTTCACATCTGATGACAAGTGTTGCATGATGACACCACCCGAGGCATCCCACGGAGGAGGTTCCTGTGACCGCGATCGACCCCGCCCGCCCAGCAAGCGATCCCGACACCCGCGTACGCGATGTCATCATCATCGGGGCCGGTCTGTCCGGCATCGACTGCGCGTATCGCCTGCGTGAGCAGAACCCGGACGCCGACTATCTGATCCTCGAACGGCGTGCTCGGGTGGGCGGCACGTGGGACCTCTTCCAATACCCCGGGGTCCGTTCCGACAGCGACATCTACTCGCTCAGCTATCCGTTCGAGCCGTGGCGCAAACCCGGCGCACTCGCCGACGGCGACGACATCCGGAAGTACATCGAGCACACCGCGCACAAGTACGGCATCGCCGATCAGATCCGGTTCTCACAGCACGTGCTGACCGCCGACTGGGATTCGTCGACCGACACGTGGACGCTGGGCGTCGAGGTCGGCGACGGGGAGGACAAGCGGTCCGAGACCTACCGCTGCCGCTTCCTGGTCTTCGCGACGGGCTACTACGACTACGACCAGCCCTACACACCCCGGTTCGCGGGCGCCGAGGACTTCACCGGGCAGATCATCCATCCGCAGCACTGGCCGGCGGATCTCGACTACCGCGGCAAACGCGTCGTCGTCATCGGCAGCGGCGCGACGGCGGTCAGCCTCATCCCGAACCTCGCCGACCAGGCCGCCCACGTGACGATGCTGCAGCGCTCACCGTCGTACATCTTCTCGTCGAAGCAGAAGGCCTACCTCGCACCGGCCCTCAAGAAACTGCTTCCGCCCGCCGCCGCCCACCGGGCGATCCGGTTGCGCTATGCGACGCAGACCGCGGCGATCGTGCATCTCACCCACCGCTTCCCGAAGCTCGGCCGGAAACTCATCCGCGCCAACGTCGCCGCGAACCTGCCCGAGGACTATCCGGTCGACATCCACTTCAACCCGACCTACAACCCGTGGGACCAACGCATGTGCCTGGTTCCCGACGCCGACCTGTTCAACGGCATCACCGAGGGATCGATCGAGATGGTCACCGACCACATCGACCGCTTCGACGAGACCGGCGTGCGCCTGACCTCGGGACGGCATCTCGATGCCGACATCATCGTCACGGCCACCGGTCTGCAGCTGCTCGGGTTCGGCGGCACGCGCCTGCGCGTCGACGGTGACGAGGTGAAGCCACACGACCGCTTCGTCTTCAAGAGCCACCTGCTCGAGGACGTCCCCAATCTCGCCTGGTCGGTGGGTTACACGAACGCCTCGTGGACGCTGCGCGCCGACATGACGGCGCGGTCGGTGGCGAACCTGGTGAAGTACATGCGCGAGAACGGCTACACCCACGCCTACCCGCATCTCGGTTCGGAGCCGATGCCATCTCAACCGTTGTGGGATCTCAAGGCCGGATACGTCGAGCGGTCGCCCGACGCGTTGCCGAAGTCGGGCACCCACGGGCACTGGAAGGTCCGCCACAACTACTACCGCGACGCGATCGACCACCGCATCAGCAAGATCGACGACTCGATGGTGTTCGGGCGGATCTGAGCGGGACGCCTGTCCCCCGGACCCAGACCGGTTTGTCGGGTCCGTCGATCGCGGTGTTACACCGAGTGGTCCGAACGGTCGAGATTTGGCCGCAGATGACCGATCTTCGCTGGTCAGGCCTTGCCTGGCGTCCGACGCGCCGCTGATACTCGAACTCGGCGAGCGCCTCCGCCCGCCACGACCGCGTCCGTTGTCGCCGGCGCGTCGGCAAGAGGAGTTCGCCCCGATGACTTATCCGCCCGGTTTCCCGATCCATCCCTCGACGCCGTTCGGTGCGAGCCCTCCCCAGCCCCAGAACCGGCGGGCCCTCACACTCGTTCTCGGTGCGATCGTCGTCGTCCTGGCCCTCGTGCTCGCCGCCGGGATCGTCTTCGTCGTGAAGGCCCGCAAGGGTGACATCTACGTACCCGGCCTCACGCTGGCCGCGGCGAACGATCCCGGCGTCGATCCGTTCACCGACCCGGTGCTCGTCGCCGGTGCGGGGAACCTGCCGGGAAACGTCGCTCTCTCGGCGAGCGTCGGTGCCCCCGACCTGGGTGGCCGCGCGGTCAACGGCACCGAGGCCGGTCTGTACGCGACCGGCGACACCTCCGCGTGCGACACCGCGGCACTCAGCGACCGGCTCATGGCCGATCCGGCGACGGCCGCCGCCTGGACGAGCGTTTTCGGGATCAGCACCGCCGCCATCCCGCACTACCTCAACACCCTCACCCCGGTGGTCCTGACCGCCGACACCTGGGTCACGAACCACACCTACACGTCGGGGCGGGCCGAACCGTTCCAGTCGGTCCTGCAGCGCGGCACGTCGGTGTACGTCGACGCGGCGGGTGTCCCGCGCGCGATGTGCTCGAGCGGCAATCCCCTTGCACCACCGGTCTCGGCACCCCTCGGCGGCTACCGGCTCGAAGGTCAGCCGTGGTCCGGCTACCAGAGCCGCGAGGTCACCCGCATCGCCTACAACAACCAGAACGTCACCGCGGTCAGCCGGACGTCGACGATCGTTCCGGGCGCACCCACACCGGTCGCGGGGACGAGCGGGTCGGTCCTGCAGCTGTTGAACTTCCTCACCGGCGAGATCCTGCCTCGGACGATGGGCGGACTGCTCGATCTGTCGGGACTGCCACCTCTTTCCGAACCGTTGCCCACTCCGGCTGACCTGAACACCCCCTTCGCGGCGGGCACCGACGAGGACGCCGAACGCAACGGACTGCTCGAGGCCGGCAACCCGGCCGCCGCGCCGGCCGTCGTAGAGCGTGCCGCAAAGAACAACGGCCTGCCGGCCGCCTCCGACTCGTCGGAGCAGCCGGGTTCCGGTGCATCGGGTTCGTCCGAGGCGCCGTCGTCCGGTTCGTCCGAGAATCCCGCGTCCCCGAAGTCCGAATCCGAGAGCCCCGCATCCCAGACCGCCGTACCGCCGGAGATCCCGAGGTCGGCCCCGCCGGCGGACGCGTCGACCTACGAGGCTCCGCCACCGGCGGAAACCCATACCGAGACACCGACGACCACCGAACCGACCACCAGCGAGTACGTCCCGCCACCCGAGGAGCCCGGCCAGGCACCGGAGTCGCCGGCGGAGGTGCCTTACTCGTCGCCGGCCGCATGAAAGTCGACCTGCTCTGACCTGCTGTTATGCCCGCGTTCCTGGCATTACCGCCTGCTGAGTCAGCCGGTTGACCCCGGGCGCGGTACGGTTCCAGCATCAGGTCTGATCAACCGACCAACAATGTCTCCGCGGTCACCTAACCTGGTCCCGAAGAGGTTCGCGGTCGGTCATCGTCTGAGCCGGCTCATCCGGATTGCTCGTCCCCATCGACACCGACCGCAACCCGACGCACGTTTTGCACCCCGCAGCACTGGGCACTTTCGATCTCAGCGCACGAGAAAGGAAGTCGACATGACAACCGACTTCACCGTGGACTCGAACATCGATGACGCCTGGCGCACATTCCAGCTTCACGTCGGCGACCGCCTGGCCAACCTCACCCCCGGTTCGACACTCACCATCCAGCAGGATCCCCTGATCCCCGAAGGTCCTCACGGCAGACTGCGCTTCACCCTCACCGGTTCGAACCGCCTGCGGTGCACCATCGACGACACCGATCTGCACCCTACCGAGGAGTACTTCCTCGAACATCTCGAGATGCTCGACGCGCTCGGCTGGCGTCGGCTGCGCAACCGCACCCACATCTACGAGGTGGGCCGTCGACGCGTCGACGAACTCGCCCATGCGACGGTGGCCACGTTGCGTCAGGTCTGGGAGGTCGTGCACCCGGCATTCCTGGACCACACTCCCGCGGCACGTGCGGAACCGCAGATCGAGGTGGCCGTCCAGCCCTTCGACGACGATCACCTGCGTGCGCTGCTCGTCGGCTCGCTCGAAGACCTGACCGGCTGCCGGATCCAGACCGACGCCGACGGCGACATCGCCCTCCCGACCAAGCCCGTCTCGTCGTGGCTGAGCCCCCGTTCGGACGCGCCCCGTCTCGAGTTCTTCGCGCGCCTGGCCGGTGACATCACCGACCGCAGACGTGCGGCCGACATCGTCGCGGCCCAGCCGACGATGGGTTCTGCGGTCCGGGTGCACCTCCTCCAGAACGAGGTGTTCGCGACACTGACCCTCGAATGCGCGGTCTTCCACCCCCACAACCTGAGTTCTGCGCTCGCCGAGTGGTTCAGCTTCCTCGCGGACTGCGCGCCCAACGTCATCGAGCAGATCACGCAGAGCGCGACGCCGGTTCGTCCCGAGACCGAGGAACGCCTGCCGGATGCGTTGCAGACGCTGCTCGAACTCGACCCGGACGGCCGGTCGCTGAGCGCCCGCGAGGTCGCGAAGATCTGCCGGTACAACCAGGCCGACATCCTCTCGTTCATCCACACCTGTGAGGAGCAGTACCTCAGCTGGCGACGCTCGGCGGCCGACGCGACTGCGGCCTCCGATGCGGCCGAAGCCGACGCATGCCGTCATGAAGCCGACGCCTGGCGTGCGACGACCCACAATCTGCGCGCCGCGCTCCGTGTCGTCGTCCTCTCCGACGACGCGGCCGACAGTCGCCCGACGGCCAAGTGACCGCGCGCACGACACCGCTTCCCCACCTGGCGCATTCCGGGTAGTCCATCCGGAGGATTTCGGTTCCGTACGCGGGCGCGACGGTGGTGCGTGAGCTATATCGGTAGGGGGTCTCCTGCGCGCGACCCCGCCCGGGCATTCCATCGGAGCATTGCATGACCCTCACCACCGATCACGGCACGCTGACCTTCACCTTCCCCGAGCTGGGATCCGACGCCCGTCTGCATGTCACCTTTCCCCGGACACTGCGCGCCGGTGATCTGACCGAACGGGCCGGACTCACCGCCGACACCACGCTGCGTCTCGCGCAGGGCTCTCCGACGGGTGACGCCGACGCCGTGATCCCGATGTGGCAGTCCGAAGCGACGTGGATCGACTTCTCCTCGCCGCATCAGCACCCGTTCCTGGTGATGATCGGCGTGGACGGGGTCAACGCGATCAGCGGGAAGGTGTTCACCGGCACGCCCGACTTCGACACCGACGACTACATCGAGGTGCCCACGCAACAGACCCTGGCGTCGTACCGGACGGGTACGGGCGGTCACCGGCAACTGGTCGCGCCGTCGACCCACACGAGCCGGGGACCCGATCCGCGCGGAACGCTCGTGCAACTCACGGTGATTCCGATGCGGGCCGAATCCTGGGCACGACGCCGCCACCACGCGTCGGCGAGTACCTGCGTCCTCTGCGACATCTCGCGGGCAGAGCAGGCCCGCACCCCACCGCGCACCGCGGTCGCCCGGGTGATCGGTCCGCTCGAGTCCGCCGACACGTGGCACCCGACCCGCATGGGGTCGGCCGCCGTTCGGATCGTCAACTCGGTGACGTGGGAGTCGCTGACCGGTCTCACACCACGACACTCGCGGCTGACCTGTGCGGACTACCTCGACCGTCGACTCCCCTGGCATTCGGCCTACCGCGAATCCGACTGCCCCGAAGCGGCGAGGGACGAATCGAGGAGGCATTCCTCTCGGCTGTAGATCTCACCCGGGTGTCAGGAAGGCGTCGTAATATTCGAGTTCCGCGGGTTCGCCGGCGGCCGTCATTCACGAGGACCCCAGCTTGAGGAGTGCGAATGTCCCCCGATTTCGATGCCGTCGTCGAGGCGGCATGGCGGGACTTCACCGACACCCTCGCGGACCGCGTGCCGCAGCTGGCGCCCGGTCAGTCGTTGACCGTGGTCGAGGCCGCGGCCGGTGGCTGGCGCAGGCGGATGACGTTCGCGGTCGCCGACGAGGACCGGTTGCGCTGCACCATCTCCGCGGGCGATCTGACGTGGACCGACAAGGACCGCTGGATGCGGCAGGCCACCTTCATCGTCGACCGGGGCTGGTGCCGGCTCGAGGGTCGCAGCGCTTTCTGTTACGAGGTCGCCGACCACCGTTTCGGTGACCTCGCACGCGCGGCGGTACGAGCGCTCCGCGAGGTCTGGGGAGTCATCCACCCGTCCTTCGTCAGCATCGGCGACCCGTCCTACTCCCGGCATCAACTGACGTCGGGGTCGGCCGACGCCGAGTCCACCGACCACGCCTCCGGAGCCGACGGTCACGGCCGCGAGTTGGGTGCGCACGCGCTCGACCCGGAGACCACCAATGCCGACACGATCCGCTTCGCCTCGCTGGCCCATCCGCTCGACGCACCGGCCGAGACCGGGGTCGTGCCGCAGTCCAAGGACCATCTCGTCGAGCTCGTCCGGGCGGCGATGGCGGCGGCGGGCCGGCCGGTGGTGATCAGCCCCCGCAAGGCCATCTTCCTGCGGTCGTCGGGCACGTCGCTCCTCCGGCCCACGCGCGACGCACGCGCGCTGGAGATCGTGACGATTCTGAGTTCGGCGGTGCCGGCCCCGTCGGTCCTCGGGATGCTCGTCTCCGAGTTCTCGCCGCGCTGGCCGGAGATCGCCGTGGTCGTCCGCAACGGCCTCGTGTACGCGCAACGTCGCCTCGACGTCGCCGTGTTCAGCCCCGCCAATCTCGACGCCGCGCTGCGCCGCTGGGACGAGTTCGCCGGCTCGGCCCGCGCGGAGATGATCGCCCGTCTGGAGGGCGGCCGGAAAGCCGCACACCGGTGTCGCGGCGAACGCCTTCCCGGAGCGTTGCTGGCGCTGCTGCGCGTCAACCAGAAGCCCGGGAACAAGCTGTCCCCGACCACCGTGCTCATCGCGTGCCGGCGCGATCCCGAACGTGTCCACGAGTTCTTCGACATCTGCGCCGCCGAGATGCGCGAGTGGATGGACAACCTCGCCTCGGCCCGCAAGGCCGAACTCGGCGACGAGGAGATCGCGTTCTGCGAGGCGGAGCACCGCGCCTACGCCGAGGTGGCGCAGCTGCTCCTCAGCGCGATGGAACTCACCTGACGCCTTCGCCGGTGGACGAGTAGGACAGGTGCACCACGCCGTTGTCGAAGGATTCCGTCTCCACCAGCGTGAGCGGTAGGTCGGCGAGGCCGTCGAAGAGGCGTGCGCCGGTGCCGAGCACCACCGGGTAGACGAGAAGGTGGAGTTCGTCGATCAGCTTGTCGTGCAGCAGAGCTCGGACGAGAGTGCCGCTGCCGCTGATGTACAGGTCGTGTTCGTTCTTGAGCTTCTCGATCTTCTCCGGGTCATACGCCCCGATGACCTCGGAGTTCTGCCAGCCCGCCGCCTCGTCGAGCGTGCCGGACACGACGTACTTCGTGGTCTCGTTGAAGAACGGCGCACCGGGGTCGTCGTCGACGGTGCGTTCCGACCAGGCGGGTCCGAACATCTCGAACGTCTTGCGGCCCAACAGGATGCCATCGCACGCGCCGGTGAAACCGCCCACCACCTCGCTCATCCGGTCGGTGAACCCGTACGGCATCGTGAAACCGGGGTTCTCGTAACTGCCGTCGAGGGTGATGAATTCGTGGACGTGGATCTTTCCCATCGGAATGCTCCTGTGCTCGCGGGGACTGCGTTGTCGTCACGATGACAGACCAGGCGCCCATCCGGAACTCATCGATCTACGTCTCGAGTGCCGTCGAAACGTCGTACAGGCCTGAGGTCGGTCGGTTAGGGTCGGCCCAGCGGGTGCGCAACGAGGCGACCCGGCGAGGAGGTTCTCGTGGCCACCGTCCACACCGCCGCAGGCCCGGTCGATTCCGCCGAACTCGGCAAAGTGCTTGTGCACGAACACGTCTTCATCGTCGGCGAGGAATTCCGGCAGAACTACCAGGACGACTGGGACGAGGACGCGAAGGTCGCCGAGGCCGTTCACGACCTTGCCGAACTGAAGGAACTCGGGATCGACACCATCCTCGATCCCACGGTTCTCGGTCTCGGCCGGTACATTCCGCGCATCCAGCGGATCGCCGAGCAGATCGACCTCAACATCGTCGTCGCGACGGGGCTCTACACCTACAACGACATACCCTTCCAGTTCCACTACGCCGGTCCCGGCCTGCTCTTCGACGTGCCCGAACCGCTGGTGGATCTGTTCACCAAGGACCTGACCGAGGGCATCGCCGACACCGGCGTACGCGCCGCATTCCTCAAGTGCGCCATCGAGGAGCAGGGCCTGACGCCCGGCGTCGAACGCGTGATGCGAGCCGTCGGGCAGACCAGCGCGCAGACGGGTGCACCCATCACCGTGCACACCAACCCGCACACCCAGTCGGGTCTGGTGGCACAGAGGGTGCTGGCCGAGGAGGGTGCCGATCTCACGAAGGTGGTCATCGGCCACTCCGGCGACAGCGTCGACCTCGACTACCTGATGAAGATCGCCGACGCCGGCTCCATCCTGGGCATGGACCGATTCGGTCTCGATCTGCTGTTGCCGTTCGAGGACCGCGTGAACACGGTCGCCGAACTGTGCAAGCGCGGCTACGCCGACCGCATGGCACTCGCCCACGACGCGTCGTGCTTCATCGACTGGTTCGACCACGAGGCGAAGAAGCAGGCGCTGCCCAAGTGGAACTATCGCCACATCAGCGATGACGTCCTGCCCGCGCTGCGTGAACGCGGCGTCAGCGAGGCCGACATCACGACGATGCTCGTCGACGTTCCGCGCCGGTACTTCGAGTAGCGCCTCAGGTCAGGGATCGCTGGTAGCGGCGCATACCGCGCAGCCAGCGGTCGTAGTCGGCGCCCTTCTGCCGATACATGTCCAGCACCTCGGCGTGCGGGAGGATCAGGAATCGTTCGTCGGCAACAGCTTCCAGCACGATCGCGGCGACCGCACCCGGGGTCAGGACCTCACCGGCGGTCTCGACGGCCTTCTGCATCAGCTTCTGGTCCGGCGTGGCCGAGTCGTCCTCGGGCCGGAGCAGCTTGGTGTCGACGCCCATCGGGCACAGACAGCTGACCCGCACACCGTCGTCGCCGTGGGTGATGTTGAGCCACTCGGCAAAACCCACGGCGGCATGCTTGGTGACCGAGTACGGCGCATTGCCGATCTGGGTGAGCAGTCCGGCAGCCGACGCCGTGCTGACGAAGTAGCCGCCGCCCCGCTCGACCCACTCCGGCACGAGACGACGCGCCGCCCGGATGTGGCTGCGCAGGTTGACGTCGAGCGCCAGATCCCACATCGCCTCGTCGGTGTCCAGGCCGCCACCACGTCCGATACCGGCGTTCGCAAAGTACAGGTCGACCGGCCCGAAGGTGGACTCGGCCAGGCGGACGGCCGCGTCGATGTGGTCGTCGCTCGAGGCATCACCGGCGATCGCGACGGCGGAGTCGCCGAGTGCATCGGCGACACTGTCCGCCGACGCCGCGTCGAGGTCGGTGACCACGACCTTCGCGTCCGCCTCGACCAGGGCGTGCGCGAGCGCACCACCGATCCCACCCCCACCGCCGGTGACGATGGCAACCTTGCCTGCGACGTCCATGGAGATCTCCTTCGATCGGTGAGTCTGGATAAAGACCTACCAGACGTACGCATCGTCTCCGGCGGCTGACCCGTGCCGAGGAGTTCGCTCGTGGGTCTGGCCACCCACCACGCGCGGTGCGACACTGGACGTCATGACGGCCGGGGTTTCTCCGCCGGCGCATGCCGAACTCGACGGCATGCTGGACGAGCTCGCGCAGGGCGTCGCCACCTGGACGGCGATGCCGCTCGAAGAACGCGCGGATCTGCTCCTACGCACGCGAACGGCCGTCGACAAGGTCAGTCGACGCTGGGCGGAGGTCGCGATCCGCATCAAGTCCACCCCCCATCGGTGCGTGGCGAGGAGTGGCTGTCCGGTCCGTACATCATCATGGCCGGGCTGACCAGGCTCGCGAAGACCCTACGCGTGGTCGCTGCCGGAGGGAGCCCGGTGGACGGCATCCGCACTGGCAGCGCACCGGGCGGGCGATTGACCTTCAAGGCCATGCCGCTCGGACTGCAGGAAGCACTGCTGTTCCACGGTCTGGCCGGCGAGATCTGGATGCCACCGGGGGTCGGCTTCGGCGAAGTCCGCGCCGGCGCCGGTCTCGGCACCCTCACCCCCGGTGACTCCGGCGGAGTCGGCCTCGTCCTCGGGGCCGGAAACGCCACGCTGATCGGCCCCTATGACGTGCTCTACGAACTCGTGGCGTACAACCGGGCGTCGATCCTGAAACTCAATCCGACCTTTCGCGATCTACACGGGATCTATTTCGAGGCGTTCGCGCCGCTCATCGAAGCCAACGTGATGCGAATCGTCAACGGCGACATCGAGACCGGCGAGTATCTGACCTCACATCCCGGCATCAGCCATGTGCACATCACCGGTAGCCGTGCCGCGCATGACGCGATCGTGTGGGGTCCCGGGGAGGAGGGGGAACGACGTCGAGCCGAGGGAACCCCGCTGTTGACCAAGCCGATCACCAGCGAACTCGGTGGCGTGTCACCGATGATCGTCGTTCCCGGCAAGTGGTCCGATGCCGACATCAGGTACCAGGCCGAACATGTTGTCACTCAACGAATCCACAATGCCGGACACAATTGCATCGCAGGTCAGCCGCTCATCCTGAGCTCCTCGTGGCCCCAACGTTCGCAGTTCCTCGACGCGATCCGTTCACTCCTCGACAAGATCCCGCCGCGGGCACCGTGGTATCCGGGCAGCGACCGCAAGATGAGCCTCGCCGAGCAGGAGTATCCGCACGCCGAACACCACGGTGGCCGACTGCTCGTCCAGGTCGACGACTCCACATCCGACGCCATGTACACAACGGAGTTCTTCACCCTGGTGTTGGGACACACCGAGTTACCCGGTACCGGAGCCGCATTCCTGCGCGACGCCGTGCACTTCGCGAACACCAGGCTCGACGGCCAGCTCGGCGCCAGTGTCATCATCGCCCCACGCGATCGCAAGGACCTCGGGCCCCGTCTCGAGGAGTCGCTCGCCGAGCTGCACTACGGAGCGATCGGGGTGAACTGCTGGGCGGCGTTCGCGTTTCTGTCGCCGACGCTCAGCTGGGGCGCCTACCCGGGAAACACCCTGGACGACGTGGGCAGCGGAATCGGCGTGGTGCACAACGGATTGCTGATTCCCAACCCGGAGAGATCGGTGGTCTACGGTTCCTTCCGCCCCTTCGCGCGGTCGTGGTTGGGCGGAGAATCGACCATCGCCCCGGCGTCGCCGGTCTATGTCACCTCGAAGTCGAACAATTCTGCTTCGGAAGCCCTCACCCACTACGCGGCACGGCCGGGATGGTCGCGCATTCCGCAGGCGTTCCGGTCGATCCTCTTTCCTTGAGGTAAAGGCCGGTAGCGGGATTCCATCCCTTTACACCAACCCACCGACAAGTTCTTCGGCGGTGAGCCGTCCGGATTCTCGTTGCACCACAACGCAATAGCGAGTACAGTCGAGTTCGAACATACATTCGCACCAGCGGCATCGGGGGGTGACCGTCTTGATCGAGATCTCGAACTCCGACGTCGTGCCGTCGACCCGCGCCTCCGAACTCGTACAAGAACTACACCGGATCACCACCGAACTGCAGACCGTCGACCTGACACAATGCTCCGATGCCGAGCTCGTCGACCTCGCCGCCGACACCGAACGCGCCATCGCCCGACTCACTTTCGCCGGCGACCGGCAGATCGTCGAGATCGCCGACCGCGACCTGCCCCACAAAACCGGGCACCGCAGCATCACCCAGTTCAT